>JALYUK010000482.1 GCA_030853805.1 Actinomycetota bacterium
CAGATACCGGCCTGAGGGTTCGGGCTTCTTGCGTGGGATCGCTCCACCGGTCGCTTGACGCCAATGACGGCCCGTTGCTCGACTCACCTCGACAGCATCACAGGCTGCTCGCAGCGTCGAGCCCTGCCCCATCAACACCCAAAACCGGGCCTGCTTGTCGATCAGTTCCTTCTTCGACCACATGCACAACACCTCACATCAGTAGGGGTGTTGCGACAACCGACTGAGCCCGCCATCCCCTTACGGGCGGCCGGGCGTCGGTGCGGGCCAAGGGCAGTCCCACGGAGCTGGACCGGTAAGCGGCGCAAGACCACCTTCTCGCCGGCCCGAACGCCGGCTCAGACTGCATGTTTGTGCATGAGCTGTCAGCCTGTCGAACGTCCGCATCAGCCGCGTTGAGGGCGGCTACGCTCGCCCGGATGTCTGCCGCGATCCGGCCGCTCATCAAGAGCGAGCGACGCTTGAATACTCTGACGACGGATGGCCGCAACGCTTGAGCGGTATGCCGAAGAAGTGCCAACTCCGTGAGAAGCGGAGGACGTCACGGTGAGAAAGCCGGGGCTCGTCGCCGTAGGGGAGAGTCGCTGGAGACGACAAGTGCCGCGAGAACCTAATGGGGGTGCATCGGTCCCGTCTCGGCGAGACTGGTGTCCGAGCCGCTACTGGGTGAGCACTACGAGAACCAGGCCGTTGAGGCCTATCTGTAGATCGTGCCCCCGGTGGTTGGTGAGGAGGTCGTAGGGCTGGTGGGATGTCGTGCCCGTCGTAGGCGTGAGCACTGAGCCATTAGGTCGCCCGGGTCTTCTCACATGCTGCTTGCACTGGTGAACCGTGAAGTGAGAGGACTGACCAAGGTTGCTGTTTCTCGGGGACGACTGGGCGGAGGCCCACCATGACGTCGAGCTGCAAGACGCCGACGGGAAAGTGCTGGTCCGGCGCCGGCTGCCGGAGGGGGTGGCCGGGATCGCGCAGCTGCACGCCTTGGTCGGTGACCATCTCGGCAACGACGAGGAGCCTGGTCAGGTGCTGGTGGGGATCGAGACCGACCGGGGGCCGTGGGTGCAGGCGCTGCTCGCGGCCGGCTACCAGGTGTGGGCGATCAACCCCGTCCAGGCCGCCCGCTACCGGTCTCGGCACAGCGCAGCAGGGGCGAAGTCTGATCCCGGTGACGCGCATGTGCTGGCCGAGATCGTGCGCCTGGACCGGGCTCATCACCGCCCGGTCGCCGGCGACACCGCGGTCGCGGACCACATCAAGGTTGCCGCCCGCGCGCATCAGACGATGATCTGGACCCGGCAGCGGAACACGGCCGTGACCAGGTCGATGCTGCGGGAGTACTACCCGGCCGCGTTGGCTGCCTTCGACGACCTGGCTGGGCGCGACGCCCTCGCTGTGCTCGCCGCCGCGCCCAGCCCACAGCAGGGCCGCAAGCTGACCGTTGGCCGGGTCGAGGCGTTGCTGCGTCGGGCGGGCCGGCAACGTTACCTGACCGCGAGGGCCACCGAGATCGTGGCTGCGTTGCGCACCGAACAGCTGCCGGCCCGACCGGGCGTGGTCGATGCCTACGCCGCCGCCGTAGCCGCATTGGTCGCGGTCACCGCGGAGATGGTCCGCCAGATCGGCGTGCTGGAAGAGCAGGTGAAGGCGGGTTTTGGGCGGCACCCGGACGTTGAGATCTATCTGAGCCAACCCGGACTCGGCCTGATCCTCGGTGCCCGGGTGCTCGCCGAGTTCGGAGACGCCCCAGGCCGGTACGCCGACACCCGAGCCCGGAAGAACTACTCCGGGATGGCACCGGTCACCCGGGCCTCGGGGACCAAACGGGTGGTGTTGGCCCGGCACGCCCGCAACCGGCGGCTGGCTGACGCGCTGTACCAGCAAGCCTTCGCCGCCCTGACCGCCTCACCGGGCGCCCGCGCCCACTACGACCGCCAACGAGACCGCGGAGCCACCCACCATCAAGCCCTGCGCGCCCTGGCCAACCGGCTCGTCGGCATCCTCCACGGCTGCCTCACCCACCGCGTTAACTACTCGGAGAACGTCGCCTGGGTCGCAAAATCCGCCACCACCGCCACTGCCGCCTGACGGCTTGACGCCTTACGTACGCGTAGGCCCTCAGAGGCAGAGGACATCAGGTCACTCCATGCAACCCGATGACTCAGGTTGAACGGAGTCCTGGAGGCTTTGGATGTGGTGGCGGAGAGTGGTCCTCCAGCTGCTCGCCGTCGGAATCGAGAAGCAGGATGTTTCGGATCTCAAGGGCGCGTGCATAGATGAACGCGCCGACCTGCGCATCCGTGTCGATGGGGTGAGGCGTAAGTTCCACTGACTCCCAACCGCCGTCAGACAGGTTCACGCGAACAGTCTCGACGTCGTTGCTGACTCGAATGATCGCTCGGTTCGGGCCGATGTCATCCCAGCCGGTGTACAGCGCGAGTCGGCGACCTTCCTTAAGCGACGAATCTCCGTAACCGCCCTTTGCGGTGTGCCCACCCGGGGTTGTAACCCGTAGCCATGTGACGTGGTCCGCGCCAGTGGATTCGGCGGTCAACTCCCAACGGCATCCGTCCCGAGTGTCTCCCTCAGCGATCTTGGTCACAGCTTCAAGGTAGGGGATGTGGCCGGCCGCCTCCGTCCCAGCTTGAGAGCCATGACCCGCAGCGACCCCCCGGGCCCGGCTCCGTGCGAGCAACCACTTGACACGTTAGAAGCGTGGGATATCTACAGCCTGGTGCGTAGGAATCCGGATTTCGTGTAGCGGTTCCATATTATCTAGAGCCGCCTGAAGGGTGTCGCCGACGTAGGTTACGGGGGGATCGGG
>JALYUK010000381.1 GCA_030853805.1 Actinomycetota bacterium
CTGCAGTACGGCTTCGTGCCGTTGGTCGTCCGGCAGGCCGTCGCCGACCGAGACGATGGCCCTCATGAGGCGAATCTCTACGACCTGCAGGCCAAGTACGCCGAGGTGCTGGACGAAAAGACCGTCGTTGAGTATCTGAAGGAGAGTCAGTGAGTACCGCTCCCGTCGCAACAGGTTCCCAGAACCGCAAGGAAGTCGTTGTCTGCGAGGTGTCGCCGCGCGACGGCCTGCAGAACGAGGACGTCCTGGTCTCGACGGCGGACAAGGTCGAACTGATCCGCCGGGCCGTTCACGCAGGCGCCCGGCGGGTGGAGGCCACGAGTTTCGTGCACCCCGGCCGGGTCCCCCAGATGGCCGATGCCGAGGACGTGATGGCTGCGGTACCGCGTGTCAACGGTGTCAGCTACGCGGGCCTGGTCATGAACGCGCGTGGTCTCGACCGTGCCGTGGCGGCCGGGGTCGATGAGGTCAACCTCGTCGTCGTCGCTACCGACACCTTCTGTCAGCGCAACCAGGGCATGACCACAGCGCAAGCGTGTGATGTAGCCGGTGACCTGGTGGCCCGAGCTCGGGACCAGGGTCTTTTCACCACAGTCACAGTCGGTGCTGCTTTCGGCTGCCCGTTCGAGGGCGAAGTTTCTCTCGACAGGCTGGACCAGGTGCTGCGGCACGTCATCCAGACCGAACCCGACGAGCTGGCGTTGGCGGACACGATCGGGGTGGCGGTGCCGTCGGACATCACCACCCGGATCGGTCGAGCAGTCGAACTCATCACGGCCGGCACGCCCCTGAGGTTGCATCTGCACGACACCCGCCATACCGGCGTTGCCAATGCGGTCGCAGCGATCAACGCGGGAGTCTCGGTGCTGGATGCCAGCATCGGTGGAACGGGCGGGTGCCCGTTCGCGCCGAACGCCACTGGAAATGTGGCCACCGAGGATCTGGTCTACCTCTTCGACCGGATGGGCGTACGCACTGGACTCGACCTGGCACGGTTGACCGAGGCGGTCCAGTGGCTGGAGGTGCGCCTCGGCAAATCCCTGCCGGGCGCCCTGCTACGCGCCGGCGCATTCCCAATGATCGATCCCGAGCAACGCTCAGCTTTAAAACAAAGTGTCGAAGCGTCGCGGGAGATCTGAGCGAGTCGTCCTGGATTCGAGCAAGATTTCTCTCCCCGGTCACTCCAACTCGCCCCGATCACCAGTCGTGTTGAGACGTCAGACCATTGCTCGTTCGGAGTCAGCAAACTGTTGTTGAGGTCTCGCCCAGGGAATGAGACATAAGACGCCGAGGGGTTGGGAGGCTTCGGTGTCTCACGTCGAGCCCTTTTAGATTTTGTCCTGGGGGATGTCTTTGGGGTCTGTGCCCCAGGTGGTGCGGCTGGTCCGGGTGATGCGTAGTCCCGCCGCGGCCGTGGCTTCTGGGAAACCGGTTGGCGTCCGCCGGAAGTGTTCGGTGAACTTTCGTGCTAGGACAGCGGATCCGAGAAGTGGCACGGCGAGGACGGCCAGGTTGCCCGGTTGGTGGTGACGCACCGCCATCACCAGTAGTAGTAGCGCTGCGAGGCCGACCAGCACCAGGACGAGTCCACGATGAAACCTCGCTGCCTCTGAGTGCGGCCATGGCTGAGTGGGGCGGGTAACTTCCCGGCCATGGGATGAGGTGGTGCAGCTGGCCTTGACCGGGCACGAGTTGCACACCGACGGTTTGGCTCGGTAGTACATGAGCTGCTGCCGCTCGTCGAACGATATGGGCCACAGCATCTGATCCTGTGGGCATGCCCACGCGTCGTGCTGTGGGTGGTACCGGAACCCCGCGGTGCGGTACCGGTCGGCTCGGGAGTTGCTGTGCTGTGCCAGTTTGTCCAGGATTCCCGCGAGGACCAGGAGAGCGGTGGCGTACCCGGAGAACAGCGCAACCTCAGTAGAGACGCTCACCGTCCGTTGTCCGCCCCGCCCGCGCCCGCCGGCTCCCCGATCTCGGTGAACAGCACATCTTCGGGCTCCTCCATGGCCTGGTTGCGGCTGCGGTAGCGCACCGCCAGCCAGCAGAGCCACAGGAAGGGCAGCGCCCCGCCGACGATGAACACGACGTCTCCGGGCAGCCGCATCCACTCGATGAGGCTGTTGCTGGGGTTGGTAATGAACTTCAGTTGGCGGGCCGCGAAATAGCCGTCACCCACGGACTTGTAGAGCTGCACGATCCCCAGCGGCAGCAAGGTTGCGAAACACATCCAGGCAAGGCCGATATTGGTGGACCAGAAGGAGATCTTCGCCAGTCGGTCCGACCAGTGCTCCTCCGGGATGAGGTAGCGCAGACAGAACAGGGCCAGTCCGATGGCCAGCATCCCGTAGACCCCCATCATCGCGGCGTGCGCGTGATTGGCGGTCAGGGCCGTACCGATCTCGTAGTACGAGACGACCGGCAGGTTGACCAGGAAGCCGAAAATTCCGGCACCCAGGAAGTTCCAGAAGCCCACGGCCACCAGGAACATCACCGCCCAGCGGTGCGGGAACGGCGTTGCCGATGACTCTTCCTGACGCGAGCCCAGCTGCAGGAACGACCAGGCCTCCACGGTGAGGAAGGTCAGTGGTAGCACCTCGGCTGCTGAGAAGAACGCACCCAGGGCCATCGTTTCCGCTGCGGTGCCGGAAAAGTACAAGTGGTGCATTGTGCCAACGACGCCGCCGATGGAGTACAGGATGATGTCCAGATAGATGATGGTCATCGCAACCCTGCGCCGGATGACACCGAGCATCACGAACAGGTAGGCGACCAACACGGTGGTGAAGATTTCCAGGAAGTCCTCGACCCACAGGTGTACCACCATGAACCGCCAGAAGTCCGCGACGGTGTAGCTCGATTCGGAGCTGGTCAACAGGCCCACTGCGTAGAACGCCGGGATTGCCAGCCCGGTGTAGAAGAACAGCCATGGAAGATTGATCCGAGACTGTGCCACCATCGCTCGCCGCAGCCCGCGGAACAGCATGAAGGCCCAGAAGAACAGGGCCAGGGTCAGGAGCACCTGCCAGACCCGGCCCAGGTCCAGGTACTCCCAGCCCTGCATCCCGAACGCGTGCAAGGCTGGGGAGAGCCAGCCGTGGATATCCAGGCCTTCTCCGATCAGGCTGCCGAATACGACGACGACCAGGGCCCCGAGCAAGCCGTACGCCAGCCAGGATTGGCGGCGCGGTTCGCGCCCGGAGATGATCGGCGCGAGAAAGAGGGCGGTGGCCAGGAATGAGGTCGCGGTCCAGAAGATTGAGAGTTGCACGTGCCAGGTGCGCACCAGGTTGTACGGCAGCCACTGACCCAGGTTGAATCCGAAGAAGCTGGTCAGATCGGCGCGATAATGCTCACTGGCCGCGCCCACCAGCGTCTGCACCAGGAACAACAACCCGACCACGAGGAAGAAGTAGGCGCACGCACGCTGGGTAGGTGTCACTGCGACATCGTCAGGGCGACGAAAGGAGATGGTGTCTGCCTGACGGCCACGCCAGCCCATCCGCTCACCCCACCGGCCGAACGCCGCGAACAGGACACCGATCCCGGCGAGCAGGACGATCAGTGACAGGACGCTCCAGACCACGACGTCTGCGGTCATCGTGTTGCCTACCAGCCGGTCCGGTGGCCAGTTGTTGGTGTAGGAGTAGTTCTTATCCGGACGCAGTGTCGATCCCGCCCACGCCGACCAGGCGAAGTAGGCAGTCAGCTGCTTGACCTCGACGGGATCGGTGATGGCCTCCGGTAGCAGACCGTTGGCAGCGCTTTGGGGACCGAAGTATTCGGTGTAGTGGGCCACCAGCTCCCGGAACGCCCTGGCCTGGGCGTCGCTGTACGTGACGGTGTCAGATTTCGCGTTGTAACGGTTGGTCTTGAAGTCGGCGACCACCTTGTCCCGCGCCGTGCTGGAGGTGCTGCCGCCGTACTCACGGGTCGCGATCAGCGCCGCGCGGTGCAGGTAATCAGCAGTGAAGTCGGGACCCAGGTAGGCGCCATGACCGAAGATCGAGCCGTACTCCATCAGTCCCTTGCGCAGGAAGAGTTTCTGCCCCGCAATGACGTCGGCACCGGTGTAGACGACCTGTCCTTGACTGGTCTGGACCTGCGCGGCGATCGGCGGATCAGCGGTGTAGGCGCGGTAACCCAGAAAGCCCAGAATTGCCAGGCCGCACAGCAAGACCAGAGCGGTCACCTGCACCCACACCCGGGAGACGAGCGGGCCTTGTTTCGGCTCGGACGGCGGCAACAAGGTCGTGATGTTCTGAGCCATGGTCATCCTGACAAACGACGAGTGATCGCCATGGTGTCCGCAGCGGAGCAAGTGCTCCTACAAGGCGGCAGCGGGCAGCCGACCTCGGTTCGGGCCTGCTGAGGGATCCCAGCCTTACGGAGGTTACCCAGGTCTGGGAAATGTCGCTACCCCTGCTGGACAAGATGTACGCAGTCCCCGCACGGATGCGCCCTCGATAGAGTTTCGGCGTGCCGGACGGTGAATACCTCGTGGAACTGGTTGCAGTGGACAACATTGTGCTGGAGCGGCTCGTGCAGGTCGCGACCAGCGATGCCTTGGCTGATGAGGTGACGCCACCGTTGACCTCCGGCCCGGAGTGGACCCCAACGCGGATCGCGTGGCTTCGCGCCTTCCACGTTGACCGCCGCGCTGGTCTGCAGGGCCCCGCTGGTGAAGTCACATGGGCAGTCGTCCTCGACCAGCGAGTCGTCGGCTCGGTGCGCCTGCAGCGCACGCAGCAGTCCGGTGAGCTGGAGACTGGCGCGTGGCTGATTCGTAGCAGCCGGGGTCAGGGCGTCGGTCGGGCTGCGATGGAAGCGGTATCGCGCGAGGCCGCAGCGCTTGGGTTCGTAGCCGTGTGCGCACGGACCACCGTCAGCAACGCCAGCGCGTTGAGGGTTTTGAAGCGCCTCGGCTTCGACCTCACGCCAACGGGCGATGACGGCGGTATCTACGCGCTCCTCGCCATTTAGTTTCCCTTCCTCCGTAACGGGATCCGAAGTCGGTGAGCTCCACTGACAACCAAGACCGCCGCTGCAAGCCCTCTGTCCGGGGACGACCTCAAAATCATCGCCTCACCCCGGATCACCAATCAGAGCCCTTGCCTGTCGCTCGTCACAGGCCGACCCCGCCGTGTTCCTGGCCCCAGAACGACCTTTCGGTCAGCACCAGGAAGCAACATTCCAAGCGCGTGCAGTGGCCCACACCCGCTCGTAACCGGCTGCAGTCGACCATTCAACGACGGCCAGACCGGCTTCTGTTGCATAACCGCACCCATAAGTCGTACGCAGCAACTCGTACGCCAGTTCCGGTTCACCCGAAGCCCCATTGCCATGAAACACCAGACCGCAGTATCCGATGACATCACCGACTTTCTTGCGATGCACCGCGAGAAGCCCCGGTTGGGTTGTCTCGTGCTCACCCCGTATGCCGGTCGCGAGGTCCTCGACCGCTGATCGGCCCTTGGCATCTATTCGCCGATGAGGTGGCACCCTCGGGTCCCGCTCCGTCCATAACTGACGGTAGATTTCGGCTTCATCCAAGCGCCGACGGCGGAGGATGAGCCGATCAGTCTCCAGCATCGCGAGTCTCGACATGTCCACACTTTGCCAAGACAGGAACCGATCCAGCTGAGTGCAGCGGCCGTTCGCCTGTCCGTCCGGCCGCTCTGCACGGCAGGACTGAATCAGCTGCGTTCCACGCGGGCGGACCCGAAACCTATGCTGCCTACCTCGAGGACTATGTCGGATACGAAGTGAAACCCGTCGCACGCTGACCACCACATCCAAGACGCTGTTAGTTCACCAGCTGCATCGCGGTGGCTCCCCCTGAGTAGCCCGCCTCAGGAACCGTCGATCGTCGGGCGGATGAGGCCTGCTGATCGTGCCCAGTGTCTCCGGCATCGAGATCAGTTGGGGCCGACTTTCCCGGGAGTATGGGGTCAGATCCAGCCCTTGCGACTGAAGGTGGCGTAGAGGGCACCGCCGATCGCGAGGATGATCGCGATGCTGAAGAGGAAGCCCCATTCCTTACCGAAACCGGGGTACGGCACGTTCTGCCCGAAATATCCGGTCACAGCGGTGGGCACGGCGATGATGGCAGCCCAACTGGTGAGCTTCTTCATCACGTTGTTCAGTCGAGCGTCCTGCAGGGACAGGTTCGTCTCGAAGATGGTGGTGACCATATCGCGTAGGGATTCTGTCCATTCCGAAGCGCGCAGCACGTGGTCGTACAGATCGTCGTACCAAGGGTCCATTTCGGTCGGTGCGTCGAAATCCCTACGGTGGCGCAGGACCGAATTGATGACCTCCCGCATCGGCAGCACCACCCGTCGCAACTGAACGAGGTCTTTACGGACCTGGTAGGTCGCGCGTTGCACATCGGCGCTGGCGGCGGTCTCATCGAACAGCCCATCCTCCAGGCCCTCGATCGCGTCATCGAGATCCTGAACGGCCTCGAAGTGGCCGTCTACGACGGTATCGAGCAGGCCGTGCACCAGAGCGCCGGCCCCGTACTGCAGCAGTTCTGCGT
>JALYUK010000486.1 GCA_030853805.1 Actinomycetota bacterium
AGCGCGAGATCCTCCCGCTGCTCCACACCTCGAGCCTGCTCATCGAGCACCTCGCCGACGACGACTTCCTGCTCGCGCCACTGCCCAACCACCTTTTCCAGCGGGACAACTCGGCCTGGGTCTACGACGGCCTGTCGATCAACCCGATGACCAAGCAAGCCCGCAAGCGGGAGACGATCAACTCCCAGGTCGTCTACAACTTCCACCCGATGTTCGTCGGCGCGATCAACACCTTCCTCTACGGCAACGACGGACTGAATCACGAGCCGGCCAACATCGAGGGCGGCGATGTCACCGTGATCGGTAACGGCGCGGTGCTGATCGGGATGGGCGAGCGCACCACACCGCAAGGGCTGGAGTTCCTCACCAGACGGCTGTTCGAGACCGGCACCGCGACGAAGGTGATCGTCGTCGAACTGCCCAAGTCACGCGCTTTCATGCACCTGGACACGGTGATGACGATGATTGATCAGGAGACGTTCTGCGTCTACCCGTTCCTACCGGGGGAGTTGCGCTCATTCCTGCTCAGCCCGGTCGGAAACGGCGGCGACTACAAGGTCGAGGAGAACAACACTCTCTTCCCCGTTGTAGCCGATGCTCTCGGTCTGGAGAAGGTCAGAGTGCTGCGTACCCCGATCGACGAGATGGGCGCTCAGCGCGAGCAGTGGAACGACGGCAACAACTTCCTCGCACTCTCGCCCGGCGTGATCATGGGTTACGAACGCAACACCACCACCAACAGCTACCTCACCGATCACGGCATCACCATCATCCCGGTCGTGGGGTCGGAGCTGGGCCGAGGTCGCGGCGGACCACGCTGTATGACATGCCCCATCGAGCGCGATGCGGTGTCGTCATGACCAGTGCCCAGACGATGTCGAGCACGGGCGCGCCGGTGACGTGGGAGTCACTCGCGGGCACCAGTTTCCTCAAAGAGCTCGATCTCACTGTGCCGCAGTGGCAGGCGCTGCTGGACCTGGCTCGGCAGTTGAAGGCGGACAAGAAGGCCGGGCGCGAGCATCGGCATCTGAGCGGTAAGAACATTGCGTTGATCTTCGAGAAGGCCTCGACGCGCACCCGCTGCGCTTTCGAGGTTGCAGCCCACGACCAGGGCGCCCACGTGACCTATCTGGATCCGACGGGCTCGCACATCGGTCACAAGGAGTCCATTCGGGACACCGCGCGGGTGCTGGGGCGGATGTACGACGGGATCGAGTACCGCGGCTTTGCGCACGCAACCGTCGAGACGTTGTCCGAGGCGGCCGGTGTACCGGTCTGGAACGGTCTGACCGATCTGTGGCATCCGACGCAGTCGTTGTGCGACATGCTCACGATGACCGAGCATGCTGGTAAGCCGGCGTCTGAGATCTCGTTCGCCTATGTAGGCGATGCCCGGGACAACACCGCAAATTCGCTGCTGGTCGCCGGGGCGATGATGGGTATGGACGTGCGCATCGTCGGTCCGGACTCGCTGCGAAACCCCGACGACGTGGTTGAGGCCGCCAGGCGGATCGCCACGCAGACCGGCGCGCAGATCACCCAGACCGACAATGTCGGAACAGGGGTACTCGGTGTCGACTTCGTCTACACCGACGTCTGGGTATCCATGGGTGAGCCGGACAAGGAGTGGGACCAACGCATTGCGCTCCTGGGGGAATACCGGGTCACATCCCAGATGCTCAATCTCTGCCGCAACCCCGCCGTCAAGTTCATGCACTGCCTGCCCGCCTTCCACAACCGCGAGACAGAGGTCGGTGAGGCGCTCTTCAAGCGGACCGGCATCTCCGAGCTCGAGGTCACCGAGGAGGTGTTCGAGTCGGAGCACTCGATCGTCTTCGACCAGGCCGAGAACAGGTTGCACACCATCAAGGCAGTGCTCGTCGCCACGCTGGCCGGCCCACAGGGTGGCTGACATGCTGACCGTGGTTGCGCTCGGCGGCAACGCACTGCTGCAGCGTGAGGACAAGCCCGACGCCGTCATCCAACGCCACCACATCCGCGCCGCTGCCGCGTCGCTCGCACCACTGGCAGCGCAGGACCAGCTGCTCATCTGCCACGGCAACGGCCCGCAGATCGGGTTGCTCGCGATGGAGAGCGCGGACGATCCGGCGTTGAGTTGTCCCTACCCGCTGGATGCCCTCGGCGCCCAGACGCAGGGGATGATCGGATACTGGCTGGCTCAGGAGCTGCACAACGCGGGGGTGGCCCGGCCCATCATCACCGTGGTGACGCAGACGCTCGTGGATGCGGCAGACCCCGCGTTCGCCGCGCCGTCGAAGTTCATCGGTCGCGTCTATCCCCGCGCGGAGGCTGAGCGACTGGCGGAACAACACCACTGGACGATCCGCGCGGACGGGTCGTCCTGGCGCCGCGTCGTGCCCTCCCCGCGACCACTGGGCATCGTCGAACAGGGCTGTGTGCAAAGTCTGCTCGAGACCGGAGCGGTCGTCATCTGTGCTGGTGGGGGCGGTGCACCTGTCACCCGGGACGGGTCCGGTGCACTCACGGGGGTGGAGGCAGTGGTCGACAAGGACTACGTCAGCGCTCGTATCGCCCTGGACCTCGGCGCCCAGCGCCTGCTCATCCTCACCGATGTGTCGGCCGTGATGCGCGACTTCGGCACCTCGGATGCTTCCGCGATCACGCGCCTCAGCATCGAGCAGGCAGCAGCGCTGCACTTCCCGAACGGCTCCATGGGCCCGAAGGTCGACGCGTGTGTCCAATTCACCAAAACCTCCGGTCGGCCGTCGGCCATCGGCTCGCTCACCGAGGCTGCCGCCGTTCTGCGCGGCGAGGCCGGCACCACCATCAGGGAAGAGACCACCTCATGACCACCACCATCAGACCGCAGCACTCGGCTGCCACCCCTGGCGAGAGTCCGACGCTCAGCCCGGAGTTGCTGCAGGCAATGAACGCATACTGGCGCGCGGCGAACTACCTCTCGGTCGGCCAGATCTACCTGTACAACAACCCGCTGCTGCGGCGGCCGTTGGCGCTGACCGACGTGAAACCGCTGGTGGTAGGGCACTGGGGCACCACACCGGGCCAGAACTTCATCTATGTGCACCTCAACCGGGTCATCAAGTCCGGCGACCTGAACATGATCTATGTCGCCGGGCCCGGCCACGGCGGTCCGGCGCTGGTCGCCCACACCTACCTGGAGGGCAGCTACAGCGAGATCTACCCCGACGTCAGCCAGGACGAAGCCGGGATGAAGAAACTCTTCACCCAGTTCTCTTTCCCCGGCGGGATCTCCAGTCACGTCGCCCCCACCACACCGGGTTCGATCCACGAAGGCGGCGAGCTCGGGTACTCCCTGAGCCACTCGTTCGGGGCAGTGTTCGACAACCCCGACCTGATCGTAGCGTGCGTCATCGGTGATGGCGAGGCTGAGACCGGTCCGCTGGCCACCGCCTGGCACTCCACCAAATTCCTCAGCCCGGTCGGTGATGGTGCAGTGCTGCCGATCCTGCACCTGAACGGTTACAAGATCAGCAATCCGACCGTGCTCGCCAGGATCGAGCCGGAGGAGTTGGACCAGTTCCTACGCGGCTGCGGATGGGACCCGCGATACGTCGAGGGAGACGACCCGGAGACGATGCACGAGCTGATGGCATCGGTGCTGGACGGCGCGATCGAGACCATCCAGAACATTCAGACAGCTGCTCGTACGGGCGGTAGCACCACGCGGCCGCGCTGGCCGATGATCGTGCTGCGGTCGCCAAAGGGGTGGACGGGCCCGAAGGTGGTCGACGGCCTTGCTGTGGAGGGCACTTTCCGGTCCCACCAGGTGCCACTGCTGGTGAACGACGCGCACCCGGGTCACGTCGAGCAGCTGGACGCGTGGATGCGCAGCTACCGGCCGCAGGAGCTGTTCGACGAGGAGGGGCGACTGGTGCCCGAGCTGGCTGCCCTCGCTCCAGAGGGTCAACGGCGGATGGGCGCCAACCCGCACGCCAATGGCGGACTGCTGCTGCGCGATCTGCGGATGCCCGACTTCCGCGAGCACGCGGTTGCGGTCCCAGCACCCGGCGCTGTGCAGGCGAAGGACACCCTCGTGCTGGGGGAGTTCCTGCGGGACGTCGTCACCCTGAACGGACAGGAGCGCAACTTCCGGATCTTCGGTCCGGACGAGACGCTATCCAACCAGCTCGGTGCGGTCTTCGAGGTCACCGACCGGCAGTGGGAGGCCCGCACCGTAGAGAACGACGAGTGGCTGGCCCCTCAGGGCAGGGTGCTCGATTCGATGCTGTCCGAGCACCAGTCGCAGGGATGGCTCGAGGGCTACCTCCTGACAGGTAGACACGGACTGTTCAATTGTTACGAGGCGTTCATCCATATCGTTGACTCGATGTTCAACCAGCATGCGAAATGGCTGAAGATCACCAAGGACCTGCCGTGGCGACGCGATATTTCATCGCTGAACTACCTGCTGGCCTCGCACGTCTGGCAGCAGGACCACAACGGCTTCACCCACCAGGACCCCGGATTCCTGGACCACGTGGTGAACAAGAAGGCCGACATCGTGCGGGTCTACCTACCGCCGGACGCGAACTGCCTGCTGTCGGTCGCCGACCACTGCCTGCGCAGCCGGCACTACGTCAATGTGATTGTTGCCGGAAAGCGCGATATGCCGCAGTGGCTGACCATGGCGCAAGCGGAGGTGCACTGCACCGAAGGCATCGGCATCTGGGAGTGGGCGGGCAACGACCGCGGCAGTGAGCCGGACGTCGTGCTGGCCTGCTGCGGTGACACGCCGACCCTGGAGGTGCTGGCCGCCGTCACTATCCTGCGCGAGCACCTGCCGCAGCTGAAGGTGCGGGTCGTGAACGTGGTCGACCTGATGAAGCTGCAGTCCGCCAGCGAACACCCACACGGGCTGTCCGATGCGGACTTCGACGCGTTGTTCACCCGCGACAAGCACATCGTCTTCGCCTTCCACGGCTATCCCACCCTGATCCACCGCCTGACCTACCGCCGTACCAACCGCAACATGCACGTGCGCGGATACGTCGAGGAAGGCACCATCACCACGACATTCGATATGCGGGTGCAGAACCGGCTCGACCGGTTCCACCTCGTGCAGGACGTCCTGGAACGGCTGCCGCAACTCGGGGCAACCGGGGACTACCTCAAGCAGACGATGGCCGACAAGCTCGTCCAGCACAATCTCTATATCAACCAGCACGGCCAGGATCTACCCGAGATCCGCGACTGGACCTGGACGTCGCTGCAGTGAGCACCCCCAGTGCGTCATCGCAGTCTGCTGACATGTATTCGCTGGTGGCCGCCGCGCATGCACTGGTCGCTGGCGACAAGGGACTGCTCGCGGCCGATGAATCCATTCCCACCTGCAACAGACGATTCGCCCGGCTGGGCATCGCGCAGGACGAACCCGCCCGCCGCGCCTACCGCGAGATGATCGTGACAACTCCCGGTCTTGGTGACTTCATCAGCGGGGTCATCCTGTGCGATGAGACCATCCGGGAGGCCACCAGCGACGGCGTCCCGTTCCTGGAGGTGTTGGCCAACACGGCAATCCTGGCAGGAATCAAGGTGGACCTCGGTACGAAACCGTTGACCGGCCATCCTGGGGAGAAGGTGACCGAGGGGCTGGACGGACTGCGGGAGCGACTGGTCGAGTACGCCGCCATGGGTGCGCGCTTCGCGAAATGGCGGGCCGTTTTCAGTATCGGCGACGCGATCCCGAGCCGAGCGTGCATCGAGGCGAATGCGCAGGCACTCGCGCGCTACGCGTCCCTGTGCCAGGAGGGTGGTCTGGTGCCCATCGTGGAGGCTGAGGTGCTGATGGCCGGTGACCACTCGTTGGCTGAATGCGACCGGACCACCGAGGCGGTGCTGCGAGAGGTCTTCGCCCAACTTCGTGCCGAGGGGGTGGTGCTGGAGGCGATGCTGCTCAAACCCAACATGGTCATCTCCGGTGCGGACTACCCGGTCCAACAGCCGGCTGATTCCGTGGCCGCAACGACCCTTGACTGCCTGCGGGAGGTGGTGCCGGCCGCCGTCGCAGGTATCGCGTTCCTGTCCGGTGGGCAGACCGGCGACCTCGCAACCGCCCGGTTGGCGGCAATGAACGCCCCTGGACTGACCCCGGCGCCATGGCCGCTCGCATTCTCGTTCGGCCGCGCCATTCAAGAACCGGCACTCACCATCTGGGGCGGCGACGACGCCCAGGTGAGGAGGGCGCAACAAGCCCTCCTTCAGCGGGCCGGTTCCAATCGCGATGCACGCCGAGGGATACATCAATGAGCACCCATTTAGCCGACCCCTCCGCCAGCACGGCGTCTGGCAGTACACCCGACCTGAAGAAGATACCCATAGCCGAGGTCGAGAAGCAGCTCGACTGCACCTCGGACGGGCTGACCCAGGCTGAGGCGACGAAACGCCTGGCCACATACGGCACGAACGAGATTGCCGAGCACAAGACCAACCCGCTGCTCAAGTTCCTGTCTTATTTCTGGGGCCCGATCCCATGGATGATAGAAATTGCGGTAATCCTGTCCGGTGCCGTGGGGCACTGGCCCGACTTCTTCATCATCCTGGTACTGCTGTTTGCCAACGCATTGGTGGGATTTACCGAGGAGCGCCAGGCCGGCAGCGCGATCGAGGCGCTGAAAGCCAAGCTCGCGATCAACGCGCGCGTACGACGCGACGGCAAGTGGAGCACTCCCGCTGCCCGCGAGTTGGTGCCAGGCGACGTGATCCGGCTGCGCCTTGGTGACGTCGTACCCGCCGATGCCCGGTTGCTGGACGGGGATGAGATCGAAGTCGATCAGTCCGCCCTCACGGGGGAGTCACTACCCACGACATGTGCTGCAGGAGACGCGGTTTTCTCCGGATCGATCATCCGCCGCGGCGAGATCGGCGCGTTGGTCTACGCCACCGGCACGCACACCTACTTCGGCGAGACGGCCGAGCTGGTGCAGGACGCGCATACGGTCAGCCACTTCCAGAAGGCCGTCCTCAAGATCGGCAACTACCTCATCATCCTTGCGGTCGCCCTGGTCAGCGTGATCGTGGTCGTTGCGGTCCTGCGGGGCGACAAGATTCTGACCACACTTCAATTTGCGCTGGTGCTTACCGTCGCCGCGATCCCTGTTGCAATGCCGACCGTGCTGTCGGTCACGATGGCGGTCGGTGCCCGGTTGCTGGCCAAGCAGAAGGCCATCGTCAGCAAGCTCGTCGCGATCGAAGAGCTCGCCGGCGTCGACATCCTGTGCGCGGACAAGACCGGCACCCTGACACAGAACTCCCTGACCCTCGGTGACCCGTTCAGCGTCGGCGACATGGCGCCCGCTGACGTGATCCTTGCGGGTGCGCTGGCTTCCCGCGGCGACAATGACGACCCGATCGACCTTGCGGTACTGGGCGGACTGCAGGATGAGACGAGCCTGGACAAGTACACCGTTACCCACTTCGAGCCGTTCGATCCAGTGCACAAACGCACCGAAGCCACCGTCACCGACGCCGACGGATCGACGTTCAAGGTCAGCAAGGGCGCTCCGCAGGTCATCCTTGCGCTCGCCGACACCGACTCCACCACGACCGCATCGATCAAACCGGCCGTCGATACGGCGGTGAACGACTTCGCTGCCCGCGGCTTCCGTTCGCTGGGGGTGGCGCGTTCAGACGGTGACGGTCCGTGGCGGATGCTCGGCGTGCTGCCGCTGTTCGACCCGCCCCGTACAGATGCGAAAGAAACCATCGCGACTGCGCGGTCGATGGGCGTGACCGTCAAGATGGTCACCGGCGACGCGATCGCGATTGCCAAGGAGACAGCGTCCAAAGTCGGTCTCGGCACCAAGATTCTGGACGCGGCAGGGCTGGGCGACGTGAAAAAGAAGGAAACGCCGCAGGTGGCCGAATCGATCGAGGTCGCAGATGGATTCGCTCAGGTCTTCCCCGAGCACAAGTACCACATCATCGACGTCCTGCAGCAGCGTGGACACATCGTCGGGATGACCGGCGACGGGGTCAATGATGCGCCCGCGCTGAAGAAGGCCGACTGCGGTATCGCTGTGTCCGGGGCGACCGATGCTGCGCGCGCTGCTGCCGCGATCGTGCTGCTCACCCCCGGCCTGTCGGTGATCGTCGACGCGATCAAGGAGAGCCGCAAGATCTTCCAGCGGATGAACTCCTACGCGATGTACCGCATCGCGGAGACCCTGCGGGTGCTGCTGTTCATGACGGTGGCGATTCTCGTCTTCAACTTCTACCCGGTCACCGCAATCATGATCGTGATGCTCGCGCTGCTCAACGACGGCGCGATCTTGTCGATCGCCTATGACAACGTGCACTACCGGATGAAACCCGAAGCCTGGAACATGCGCGTCGTGCTGGGCATCTCCACGGTGTTGGGAGTCGTCGGCCCGATTGCCGCTTTCGGGCTTTTCTACCTCGGCGACAAGGTCTTCGATCTGGGGCACCCGCGGTTGCAGACCATGATGTATCTGATGCTGTCCGTCGCCGGACACCTGACGATCTTCCTGACCCGCACCCGCGGCCCGTTCTGGTCGATCCGCCCGGCGCGCATCCTGCTCTTCGCCGTCCTCGGCACCCAGGCCATCGCAACCCTAATCGCCGTCTACGGGCTGTTCATGCATCCCCTGGGCTGGGGTTGGGCGGCATTCGTCTGGGGCTACGCCATCGTGTGGGCGCTGGCCAGCGACCGCGTCAAGCTTCTTGCCTACCGCATC
>JALYUK010000004.1 GCA_030853805.1 Actinomycetota bacterium
TCGTGGCAACGAATTCGGCCATGCCACCGCCATTGGAGAAGCCGGCGGCGATGAACCCGTCGGGCACCCCGTTGACGGCGTCCTCAGCGATCCGCATCAGTGCTGGAAACCCAATCGAGTCCGCGAACTCGCCCGCCTCCTCGTAGTCGTCGAAGACCCGACCGCCGTACTGATCCACGACCACAACGTCGTGACCCTCAGCACGAAGACGATGGGCCGCTTCATGGATGCCGGGGCGCACACCCAGGACCGAGTGGAACAACACGATGTCAGCCATACCGCCAGTTTGCCCGTGAGCACTGACACCACCACTAGATCCTCTGGTCCGACGCCGGCGTGTGAGCGGGACGGCCCCGCTCACCGATCGGCAAGTGGGTTGCGTCAAGGTGGGGTCTTTGGTCTGAGTCGGGGAGAGTGCTGATCCCTCGGTGGCCACTCATCGACAAGATTCGCAGGTTTGCTGGTGGACGTGCTCGTGCGAGGACGGTGGATGAAACGAGGCTGTCAGCAATCGTTGTCTTCGATGAACACCACCAGCCTGAGAGCACCTGCTGACTGAGCACGCGCCCACTCCTGGATTGCTGGCGTCAAATGATCAACCTCCAGAGTTTGGATGGCTCTGCCCGGGCCGGTGACCGTGTTGCCCACCATGATGATGGGCCATTCGGGAGGTAGTTCGCCTTCGACATCGTCGATCGGTGTTGACATGGTGTCGACGACGTCGGCTCCAGCCCCGTGGAGGCCCAGCAGGTAGGTGCTCCACCCTGCGGACTCTTCGGGCTCGGGGGCCCAAGACGTCAGATGAAGCGACCTGCCCGACAGGTGACCCCGCGCGCAGACCCTGGTGCCTTCAGGCGGCAGCGATGCGCCGGTCAATGAGACCCAGTACGGCCCGCGGCCCAGCGGCACGTCAGGCCCTGTGCTGGGCACCATCCGCAACTTGCCGCCAGTATTGATCACCGTGCCACGCACCCGTGCCCGCTCAGGCAAAGGGCTAGTGAGGTCCACGGAGTAACTTTGCCTATTCATCGCTGCTCTTCTCGCATCGGGAGTCCGTTCTCGCCAGTGTTGCTCACGGTAGGACAACGCAACATGCCCCCGAGTAGCGGCTCATCAGGGGTGGGAGCGCAATGATCAATAGCGACGGCAAGGTCTGATCGATCCTCCTGAAGCACTCAGCCCGGTGGATCCCCAGTTGCCGATCGTTCACCGGGACCGAGATCCGTATTTGGTGCGGCCGTGACGGTGGTTGCTTCTGCGGCCCAGGTGGGGTTCGACCTGAGGCGTTCCATGGCATCCGGCTAGGAGCGGCGGGTGGGGATCTGACTCGGATCGATGACCTGGTCGTGGTGCACAGCGATGACTTTCGCGTGCGCGTCGTAGGTGGTGATCGTGACCGGGCCTGGTGGGAGTTGACTGGTGATCGCGTAGCGATCGTGCAGGCGAAGGGTTCGGTCAGGGCCTGTGGCGGGGGCCACGACAAGTAATGCCACGCCCGCGTCGTCGGAATACGCCACGCCGACCCCTAACGTGTTACCCACGTATGTGGCCCGGTCGCCGCCACCACACGCGGCGACCGATTCGAACGCAACACCTTTGGTGTCGTGCTCCACCAGCGAGTAACACGACCGGTCATCAACGGTGCCGGGAAGCACGGTCAAGGTGACGTACCCACCCGTGACCTTCTGTGAACCGGCAGGAACCTGGACCAGGTGAGATGAAGGTGGCCCACTTTTAGCGTCCGGGTTCAGCCCTGCCAACGGGTCGGAAATGGAATAGCTGATGAGCCCGAGGCCGGTAGCGGTGGGTATTGCCACGACCAGTGCGACCGCGACACCAACCGCCGCGCGCCACGCTCGACGATGGCGGCGCTTGGGCAAGGCAGGGGTTTCATCGCGGAGCCCGTTCCGCTCGGCACGCGCGTAAATTGTTTCTACCGGCGCCACGTCGATGGACGCGGCATACGCCTTGACAATGTCGCGGGCCTGATCCTGAACGTTCATGACGGGTCTCCTTGCAGGTTGGTGCGAATAGTGCGCATGGCGCGGTGCAGGCTTGACTTCACAGTCCCCGGCCGGCACCCCAACGCGGCCGCAATGTCTGCTTCGCTCAGGTCCTCAACGAAACGAAGGGTGACCGCCACCCGCTGCCGCTGGGTCAAACCGTGCAACAGATCAACAAATCTGTCTTCGCCCAAACCCACCACATCGGCAGTGACCGGCTGACGGCGAATGATGCCCTCCCGGCGACGACGAGTCCGCAAAGCGTCCACACAGTTCGACACGACCGCCCGACGTAACCACGCGCGCGGAGCATCGACCCGATCCCACCTGACCCACAGTTGCGCATACGCGTCCTGGGTCATGTCCTCGGCCAGCGCACGCTCCCGTGTGGTGGCCATCGCAACAGCGAACATCGACCGGTAAGACCCGCGGTACAGGTCCTCAAAAGCCGCCCTCGCCGCAACTGGATCCGCGGCCCCTCCCACCTTCGTCATTTCCGACACATTCTCTAGGTGTCCCAGAGCCACCCCCGGTTCCCTCACCGCACAAATCCCTGTCAAGAACCCCGCAACGCTCTCTCCACCAGGGCAGAAGATCATTTCGGAACGGAAAACTTGTCGGCTCGAAACGCAAGGACCCCCGTCACTGAACTGGAACCACCCCAGGTTTCGAACCGGTCACTGAGTCAGCCCCCGCGCCTGGCGTTTCTGCGTTCGGAAACGTTCGTCACTGAAGGGGCCTCCCGTGCCTCGCCGAGCGGCCGAACAGAATGTTATGGATCTGCCAGATACCGATCGCCCTGCGCGTCCCGCAGCTCGATCCCTGACCGGCGACGGCCGTACTAGCGAGGATGAACAACCAGGCCGAGATCTTCATAGGGGGTCTCTTCTACGTCGCTCTTCACGATCAGCATTGCGTGCACGCGTCCTTGGGGCGTGCACCAGATCTGTGGTCCAGCAAGCACCGTGACCTGGGCTTTGACGTCGCGGGTCGCAAGGTCATGAAAATACTCGTTCAGCTGGTTCGTCAGGTCTTCAGAGTCATCGGACTCGAAGTGTCGAGCAACCGCGTGATCTGCGTATGTGAAAGTCATGCCTAGATCCTCGCGCAGTTTCCTTCACGGTCTCTAGCCATATGCACGTCCGGTTCCAACTGGATTCCTGACCGGTCAGGGATCCGCTTGCGGACGCGGTCACCGCGACCGTGTTCCGTATAGGACACCCGAGTTGGACGGTCCAGCTGGTGTGAGCTCGAAGGCCAATTTGCCGGCTGCGGTCGCCGGTGACCGTTCGGTGACCGGAACGGGATCTTTAATCGGGTGTGGACGCGATGTAGACGTTCTCTCGGCCGGGCCGGTCACGAGCTTCGCGGACATCGCTCACGGAGAACCCCGCATGCTCTAGTGCCGTCCGATTCTCTTGGTCGCTGCGGAAGCGAAGTGTCGAGGTGGAGATAATTCGCTCGCCGCTGGGGAAGTCGTATTCGTGCCGAAATGTGACGAATGGCAGTTCGATGTCTTCGACGATGGTGCGTTGGGTGACGTCCCCGACACCGTCGATCGTTCGGACGGCCGCAGTGGTGTTGCGAGCCCACCGTTCCCAGGCACGGTCGCTGAGTTGACGCGTTTCGTAGACGAAATGACCACCGGGAACCAGAGACGTGTGGATGGCCGCCAAGGTTGCATTCCACGAGTCGTCGGTCAAGAAGACTTGTGCCACGTTTCCTGTCATCACGGCAAGATCGGCACGCAGGGCCGGTAGCGTCGTGGCGTCGCCGAGGTGCCAGTCAATGTCGTCAGCGCCGGGTTTGGCCCGAGCCACGTCTAGCGATGCTGCGGCCGGGTCGACGCCCGTCACGTGCAGACCTTCGTTAGCCGCGAGTAGGGCGAAGGCTCCTGTGCCGCAGCCAATGTCCACGACGGAGGTGGCGTGCAGCTCTCGCGCGATCTGCAGGTAGTGCGTCAGGTCGCTGCGGGGATCTTCAAAAGTGTCGTAGAGAGGGGTAAGACGAGGGTCAGCAAAGATCGCATCCGGCACTACCCGAACGTATTCGCTGCGTCTCGATCCACCAACAGGTATTCGCACTAGTGCGCCCATCATCCAACGAAGTCGTACCGGTCACCGATCGGCATACGGAGGCGTCCTGCCTGGTTAGAGAAGTTTGACCATGAGCAGACAGGAGTTACCCGGCCAAAGGTCGAGCATTTCTTCCACTCGCAGGAAGCCGCACGTTTCATAGAACCTGCGGGTGGCCTGGTATCCCTTATCTGGACGCGTAGGACCGAGTGTCTTGACGGTCAGCAGCTGCACCCCGTCGGCACCGACGATGCGCTCCACCTCGCTCACCATGGCCCGACCTGCACCACGGCGATGCCACGCCGGATGGACTGCCATCAGATGGATCTCTGCGGACTCGGGAAAGTGCCGTTCGTAGAGCAAAACACCTACGGCGGATCCATCTTCTGCACGAGCAATCAGGGCTGGCAACCGATGGGCCGCCTCGATGTACTCGGCGGTCGAGGACTCGATGCCGAACCAGGCAGGCAGCAGGCGCAGCAACCGGCTGACCAATTCAGGCTGCGGTTCAACCGCTTCCTCCACACGCATGATCGATCACCCTAATCATCAGCGATCCGCAGACCCGACCATCCGAGACGTTCGCGTGTTTCGCTGGACGATCGCTGACTGGGGCTTTCCCATCAGCCGGAAGCGTTTGTATTCAGTTGCGGAAGTTCCAGCCCGGGTGGGTGTTCTCGAGCACTCCGAGGTGCTCTGTCCAATGAGCGACATCGAGTTGGACGGGCGGGTCCAGCTTCACTATGCCTGCTTCGATGTGGAACCCCCAGGTAAACGCAACCAACGGAACAGCCGCCT
>JALYUK010000013.1 GCA_030853805.1 Actinomycetota bacterium
TCGCCCTGACGGGCGACCGCCACGACATCATCACGAAACTCTCTCGGGTAGGGCTTGGGCATGACAGACATCCTTCCAGCGAAGTCGAAACCTCACAGGTCAGGTGACAACCAAAGCCTGGGCAGTCCCTTAGACGTGCTGGCCCTGTCCGCGCTGAGCACGGCCACCGACCGCCAACTGATAGCCATAGGCGCCGTACCCGCGGACGGATGGCGTCGCCGTGACCCCGTCGTTATCACGGCCCTGGCCAATCTACGGCTAACCCAGATCGGCATTCATAAGATCAACCACACCACCACATGAGGGCTTCAGGCCGCAATGGCTTCCAGGTCAAACCAGTAGATACCCAAATGAACCCACGTCACACCCTCATGAGGGTGTGACCCGCAGATCCACTCAGCGGTACTGGGGGTACTGGGGTACTGCGGTGCTGGGCTGATACGTCATCACTGCCACCGTCATCAGCGTGGCGCGTGACTGCTGGAAGGTTTCCGGCGCATCCAGCACAGGCATCATGTCCTGGCAGGTGGAGCCATGACGATGACGGCACGAGTTCCGCCGGTGGGTTGGTTCATCACACGTCGAGTAGACCTTTTGGCCCGCGCTGCTGCTCACCCTGCTGGGCGCCTAACACCACCAGGGCCCCGGTCAACGCCGGGATGACCCACTGCACGACCTGCAACTGCTTCTGAGCGCTGGCCAACTTCTTCGACGCATCATCTGATGGCTCGGTCGCGCCTTGGGCGCCTTCGTGGGCCTGCTCAGCAACCTTCTTGCCCAACCATCCCGAGTACCCCGTCGCGCCCATCGCGACCACCGTGACCGCAGCTTTGACCACGGTGTTGATCTGAGTGGCTGAATCCGCGGCGATCCGTTCACGGTTGCCTGCGATCAACGCTGCACCACCCACGACATGAACCCCCAGCGCGGCAAGCTGCACCGGTGACCACCGGGCCCACCCCAGCGAGGACAACCGGGTCCGTTCTGCCGGGTCCGTAGCCTTCGCGGTCGCGCCGTTCAACCCCACAGCGCCCATCAACGAGCCGCCGAACCAGGTCGCCAAGGACAGGTCATGAGCAACGCGGGCCAACGTATTAGTTGAAGCCATCAGTTTCTTCCTTCACAGCAGGCAGCAGATATGAAAGGTGTACCCCGATCGCGGCGGTCCCAACCACGGCGCTGCGCAGGGACCTTCAACCTCTACAACCCCACTGACTCCGGGCGGTACCAGGTTTTCTAAAAAGCCGCCCGCCGGCCGTAATCAGTAGCGTCACCCGGGCGTTCCACGTCGCGCCAAAGCCTCAGCGAACCTGGGGCGATGGCAGCTAGCCTCAAAAAATGGACACCAACGAGGCACAGTCCTCTGAAGACAACGGCGTAAGCGTGGACCAGCAAGACGGCGGCCCAACATCACACACCGACAACGACAGCGGTGGACAGCACGATGACGTTGCCAGCGGCGGAACCAGGAATGAACAGGGCGCTGGGAACGGCCACGACACCAGCGACAGCAGCATCGAACACGACGTCCACGGAGACCCGGACACCGTCAGCTGAGCAGAGCTGACACCACCATCGTCGGCGGGACGGACCTTGCGTAGTACTGCGGCCGCGGTGTTCGCCGACAGGTCATGGGACGCGCCGCTGGCGACCAGATCGCGCAGCAGCGCGTGCAGCTGGTTGACCAGCCGGACTCGGCTTTGGGCCAGGTTTGTCCGAGACTCATCCAGCAAGGCCAACACGTCGCTTTCCCCTCCGGTTAAAGGGGACGGCTATCACCGTGCAACGCGGCCACACTGGCCGGCGGCAGCGGCGTCGATCTGGTCATTCTTACGGCCGCCACCACGAGAGAGTTGCCGCACCCTGGCGGTCGCGGTCGTCGGGACGTCAACGGCTTGTTCACCGCGGGCCAGCAGCCAGGAGGACAGATGTCGGCCCAGCCCTTCACCGTTTTCTACCGCCCAGCATCGCTGTCCCAACTGCCGTGCCCAACGCATCAGCCGGCGGTACTCGCTCAGGCTGGCCTCGATACGTAGCGACGCGACAGGTTGGTTCGTTCGTGGGTCCACCGCTGTCGCGGTGTGCGTGCTCTTGTGGGGGTCGATATCGATGACCATCACCGCGGGTCACGCCTTTCTCGAGCCTGCCAGTAGGGGTCGTCGCGACTGACAATCCGACTTCGAGAAACCCTGTTCCGGAGCCAGCCCGAAAGCGGCAGGATGCGGAACCATTCCTCCTTGAGGTGGCTGAAGAACCCTCCCATGGTTGCGTTGTCTAGACACGTGCCCTTGCGGGACATCGACTGAGCGAGCCCGGCTCCGCGCAACGTGTCTCGCCAGAGGGTGTGGCGGTACTGAAATCCTTGGTCGGAATAGACGAGGAGTGTCTCACCGGGGCCCAGAGTGTCGATTGCCATGCGGAGGCTGTCGGTGACCATTTTCACGCTCGGCGAGGGCCCCGCCGTTGCAGAGACGACCCGGTTGTCGTGCAGATCAAGGACAGGCGACAGGTAAACCTTTGTGGTGCCGACGTTGAACTCGGTCACGTCCGTGACCCATTTGGCGTGCCTGGTGTCTGCCGTGAACTGGCGGTTCAACACGTTGTCGGCTGCCTCGCCGACCTCGCCTCGGAACGAGTTGTACCGTTTGCGGCGCCGCACCGGGCACTGCATGTACCGCGACGTTGGGACGATGGAGGTATGACCCATCACGAGAACACGGTAGAAAGCACCGGCCACGGCACTGATCACGGCACCGAACCCAGCGCAGAGCATGTCGCGGCGATCAACTCCTCCATTCGT
>JALYUK010000035.1 GCA_030853805.1 Actinomycetota bacterium
CGCAACGACGGAGCAGGCCTGGTCGGTGCTGCGCGATGCCGGGTACCACCGACAGTTCTCCGGCGGATGGTTGCAGACCCACCCGGGCACCCCGCTGGTCGGTCGGGCGCTGACCTGCCAGTTCCTGCCGCACCGCCCGGACCTGGACGCGGTCGTCGTCGCGGCCGGCGCGCGCGAGGGTCACCGTGAGCCTGATAAGCAGAATTCGTGGGTGATCTCGCTGCTGCAGCAGGGCGACGTGATGGTCACCGACATCTTCGGCAAGATCGCCAATGGCACCGTGATCGGGGACAACCTCGGCACGGCCATCGCGGTCCGGACCGGGGTGGGCGCCGTCATCGACGGCGGCGTGCGCGACCTCGCCGGGCTGCAGGAACTGGACGGCGTCAACTTCTTCTGCCGCGGCACGGACCCCACCGCCATTGCCGACGTGGTGCTCGCCGGCGTCAACCTCCCGGTGCGTATCGGCCCTGCCACCGTCCTGCCCGGTGATGTCGTGCTGGGCACTCCCACCGGTGTTGTCTTCATCCCTGCCCATCTCGCCCAGCGGGTCGCCGACGCGGCGCAGGACGTCAGCATCCGCGACGAGTACGGCAAGGGCGCGATCACCGACGGCAGCTTCAGCAGCGCCCAGATCGACGACGAACCCTGGGCCGACCACATCGAGCTGGCCTACCAGGCCTGGCTCTCGCAGCGGACAGCCACCCAGCAGTCAGCCGCGCAGCAGTCAGGTGCGACGCGATGATCCAGATCGCCGAGTTCCTGCCACCGGACACCAGCGAAACCGTACTGTGGCCGTTGATGCGACAGGCCGGGGTCCGCCACGCCGTCGGGGGACTGCCCCCTGCGGGCACGCTCCAGGAGGGCGAGCAGCCATGGGATTTCATGCCGCTGCTGCGCATGCAACAGCTCTACCAGGCACAGGGTTTCGAGCTGGCCGTGATCGAGGCCCGCCCGCCGCTGAACAACGCCAAACGGGGCCTACCCGGCGGTGAGGCCGAGATCGACACTGTCTGCACGCTCATCGAGAACATGGGCCGCCTCGGTATCCCGGTGTGGTGTTACGAATGGATGGCCGACTTCAACTGGGTACGTACCAACACCGCGGTCCCGTCGCGGGGCGGTTCGCTGGTCAGCAGCTTTGACGCGTCCCTGCTGGCCGACGCACCGGGCACCCCGTGGGGCCGATTGCCGGAAGAAACGCTGTGGAAGACCCTGCAGCACTTCCTGGAACGCGTCGTCCCGGTGGCCGAGCGGGCCGGCGTGCAGCTGGCGATGCACCCCGACGACCCGCCCATCTCCCCGTTGCGCGGAGTGGGGCGCATCATGCGCAGCATCGAGAATTACGACCGGCTGCTGGACCTGGTCCCCAGCCCGGTCAACGGAATCACGCTCTGTCAGGGCAACTTCGCGCTGATGTCCGACGATCTGCCGGGTGTGATCCGGCACTTCGGGCACCAGCAGAAGATCTTCTTCGTGCACATGCGCGACGTGCGCGGCACCGCCCAGTCGTTCCACGAGACGTGGCACGACGACGGCCCGACCGACCTGCTGGCCTGTCTGAGCGCCTACCGCGAGGTCGGCTTCGACGGGGTACTGCGCCCCGACCACGTGCCCACGGTCGAAGGCGACAGCAACGACCGTCCGGGCTACTCCCCCTACGGCCGGCTGTTCGCCATCGGGTACCTCAAGGGTCTGCGTGAGGCAGCAGGTCGGGACTCATGCGGATAGCGGTCACCGGGGCCGGGGGTCTGCTCGGAGTTGCCGTCACGGCTGCCGCAGTCGAGCAGGGGCACAGCGTCGTCGCCCTCGATCTACCCGGCGCGCACCGGTCCGCCGACAGCGAGGCGGTGCACCCCGTCGAGGTCGATATGACCGACTACCCCGCCGTGCGGGACGCGGTACGCGGCTGCGACGCCGTCATCCACCTCGCGGCCTACATCAAACCCACCGCAGCACCCGAGCCGCAGGTGCACCACAACAACGTGATCGCGAGCTACAACGCCCTGCTCGCAGCCGCCGACAACGGCATCACAAAGGTGTGTCTCGCCTCCAGCATCAATGCCATCGGGGGGGCCTACAGTCACACTCCCCATTACGACTGGTTCCCCATCACCGAGGACCACCCGACCTACTCCCACGACCCGTACTCGTTGTCGAAGTGGGTGGCCGAGGCGCAGGCCGCCGACTTCGCCAGGCGGAACCCGTCGGCGACGATCGTCTGCCTCCGCGTACATGCAGTGCTGCGCGACACATCGAGCCTGGCGGGCTGGAAACGGGACCTGCCGCCGGCCGCGCCCAAGGATCTGTGGGGCTACACCGCGCTCGCCGACGCGACCTCCGCCGCCCTGGCAGCCGTGCAGGCCGACTTCACCGGCAGTCATGTCATCTATGTCGTGGCCCCGACGACCAGCAGCACGCGCCCAACGGCCGAATTGCTCGCGCAGTACTACCCGGACGTTCCGGTCCGCGGCGACCTGAGCGGGCACCGGGGCTTCTTCGACTGCACCAGAGCGACCCGGCTGCTAGGCCTGACCCCACGGTCCCTGGACGATGACTGAGCAACGAGGCCGGCAGATGGCCGGCCAGAACCTGCTGTGCGTCGGGTCCTACACCGATGCGCTGGGCACCGGCACGGGCATCACGATCTTCGCTGCCGATCCGGCCACCGGCGCGCTGTCATTGCGATCGACCTACTCATTGCAGTCCCCGTCCTATCTGCAGGCTCATCCACGACTGCCCGTCGTCTACGCGCTCACCGAGGCCGCACAGGGCGTCGTGTCCACGTTCGCACTCGCTGCGGACGGGATGTTGACGTCACTGGCCAGGTGCAGCAGTGGCGGCGCGGCGCCATGCCACGCCGTGGTGACACCCGACGGCACGCACCTGATCGTCAGCAACTACGAGGGCGGCAGTGTCGCTGTCCTGCCCCTGGACGAGGACGGCAACGCCGCCGAGCCCACCGCAGTGACCAGCCGACAGGGCTGCGGGCCCGATCCGGCTCGTCAGGAGGCTGCGCATCCGCATCTGGCCGCGAACACCGCCGCCGACACCTTCCTGCTCGCCGATCTGGGCACCGACGAGATCGTGCGGTACGAGGTGGGCGGTAGCGAGCCGCTGGCTGCGTCGGAAGTGGTGGCGATGGCACCGGGCACCGGACCGCGCCAGGTCGTGGTCGTTCCTGGGGTCGGAACCGACGGCTCCCCGCTGGAGCAGCTCGTCGTCGTCGGTGAGCTGAGCTCGGACCTGACGTTGCTGGGTCGCGGCATGCGAACCCCCACGCTCGAATGGGTCAGGACGCCGGCCCAGGGCCCGGGTCACCCACCGGCTCCGCGCAACTATCCAGCGCACATCGAGGTCGCCCCCGGTGGCCGTGTCCTCTACGTCAGCAACCGCGGCGCCGACTGCGTTACCTCGTTCCTGCTCGCGGACGGCCGGTTGACGTTCGTCGACCGCGTCGACGTCGGCGGGTGGCCACGACACCTGTCGATCTTCGGGCAGTTCCTGTATGTGGCAGCAGAGCGGGGGCACGCGATCGACCTGATCCGTGCCGACCACACCACCGGGGCGTTGCAGCACGTAGGACAGGTGGCCCGGATCAACAGCCCCACGTGCGTCCTGCCCGTCACCGTTTCCCATGAAGGAGTAGTCAGTGAGTGAACGACCTACCGCCGGCCCGACCGGATGGGATGCGCCCGTATGCGGGATGACGTGGGGCTTCACGGGAGTGCGCGGCACCTGGACCACGCCGGCGGCGGAGCAGTCGATGGCAGCCATGTCGCAGCTCAACGTGAACTGGGTGACCCTCGCCTACGCGGCTGTGCAGGATACCGCCCAGTCCACGGCGATCCCGTTCCGCGACTCCCCGTCCCTGACCGATGACGAGGTACGCGCCGCAGTACACCGGGCTCGGGACCAGGGCCTGAAGGTGTGCCTCAAACCGATGGTCAACGTCGCCGACGGCACCTGGCGGGCCTACATCGGTTTCTTCGACTGGGACGTGCCCGGCGAACCAAGCTGGGGCCAGTGGTTCAGCGCCTACCGGGAGTACATCGTCCATCATGCCCGGCTGGCCGCTGAGCTGGACGTCGACCTCTTCTGCATCGGGTGTGAGACGGTACGCGCCGATTCGCAGGAGACCCTGTGGCGGGAGCTCATCGCCGACGTGCGCTACGTCTACGCCGGACCGATCACCTACAACTGCGACAAGTACCAGGAAGACCACGTCACCTGGTGGGATGCCGTCGACGTCATCTCGGCCAGCGGGTACTACCCGAGCGGGGACTGGGAGAGCGAGCTGGACCGTATCGAGGCCGTGGTCACGCAGTACGACAAGCCCTTCTGCTTCCTGGAGGCAGGTTGCCCGAGCCGGGTCGGTGCGCAGGCCCGCCCCAACGACTGGACGCTCATCGGCGCTCCCGACGGGCAGGTACAGGCCGACTACCTCGATGAGATGTTGACCGCGGCGGGTAGGCGCCCCTGGGTGGGCGGCTTCATGTTGTGGGACTGGCCGGCTGCCCTGTACAACGCCGAAACCGCTGCAGCCAATGACGACTACTGCGTCTACGGCAAACCGGCCGCCCGAGTCGTCGCGGGGCACTATGCACGAGCTCAGGCTGCGGGCTGACCCCATGGCGACGAGCACTCGACGGTCATCCCGGCAGGACTTCTGCATCCTGGATCTCGGCGTCTTGAATCTCGCGACGCAGTTCCTGCGCGCGCCGGGCCAGCCGTCGGACCTGCGCCCAGTCGCCCTCCCGCAGGGCGCGGGCCGGGGTTACCCACGAAGCGCCGACGCAGGGCACGGTCGGCAGCTTCAGGTAGTCCGCCGCGAGGTCCTGCGTGATGCCACCGGTCGGGCACACGTCGAGATCGGGAACAGGCCCGCTGATGGCCCGCAGAGCGTCGGCCCCGCCCAGCTGCTCGGCGGGGAAGAACTTCACGACCGAAAAGCCGCGTTCTGCGAGGGTGAGCATCTCGGTCACCGTCGCGGCGCCGGGCAGAGTCGGCAACCGCGAGGCCGCACAGGCGGCCAGCAGTCCCTGCGGAGAACCGGGCGTCACCAGGAACCGCGCACCTGCGTCCGCTGCCTGCTGCACCTGCTGCGGCGTTCGGACGCTTCCGGTACCGACGATCATGTCCGGGCAGTCCTCAGCGATCCGGGCAACCGCCTCCAGCGCACCCGCGGTGCGCAGGGTGATCTCGATGACGGTAATTCCGCCCTCCAGCAGCGCGTTCGCCAACGCGACGGCGCCCGAAGGATCCTCGATCACCACGACGGGCAGCACCGGCCCGGCGTCGATCACCTCGCGGATGCTGAGCCCACCCGGTCCCTGCATGTCACGGCTCCTTTCGGCAGATCTGATGTCCGGAACCGGCCGCCATAGGTGCCATCACCATTGCATCGCAGACCGTGAAGTACCTGCATTCCAGGGCCGATCATATTCGGTACCTTTCACTCGGATCGTCCGGCACGTTCCTGCCGGTGAAGGAGAAAGCTGATGGCAACAGTTGCTTTTGACAAGGCCGTACGACGGTTCCCCGGCGTCGACCGCCCCGCAGTCGACGCGCTCGACATTGCAATCGCAGACGGTGAATTCCTGGTGCTGGTCGGACCATCGGGTTGCGGCAAGTCCACCTCGTTACGCATGCTCGCCGGACTGGAGGACGTCGACGAAGGTCGCATCATGATCGGTGACCGCGACGTCACCGATCTGACCCCTAAGGAACGCGATGTCGCGATGGTGTTTCAGAACTATGCGCTCTACCCCCATATGAGCGTCGCCGACAACATGGGTTTCTCGTTGAAGATCGCCGGGGTGGCCCGTCCGGAGATCAAGACCCGCGTCGAAGAGGCGGCCAAGATGCTGGACCTCAGCGAGTACCTGGACCGTAAACCCAAAGCACTCTCCGGTGGTCAACGTCAGCGAGTGGCGATGGGTCGGGCGATCGTGCGTCAACCGCAGGTCTTCCTGATGGACGAGCCGCTGTCCAACCTCGACGCGAAACTACGCGTGCAGACCCGCACCCAGATCGCCTCGCTGCAGCGCAGACTGGGTGTCACGACGGTCTACGTCACGCACGACCAGGTCGAGGCAATGACGATGGGCGACCGTGTCGCGGTCCTCAAAGACGGCGTGCTGCAGCAATGCGGGACCCCCCGCGAGCTCTACGACCACCCCAACAACGTCTTCGTCGCCGGTTTCATCGGCTCCCCCGCGATGAACCTGCTGCAGGCCCCGTCCACCGACGGAGGTGTCAAACTCGGTAACACGGTGGCGCCGATCTCCCGCGAGGCGCTCACCCAGGCAGGAGCGACCGTTACGGTCGGCGTGCGACCAGAAGACCTGGTCCGCAATGAACGGGGCGAAGGCCTGCCGGTCGACATCGACGTCGTCGAAGAACTCGGTGCGGACGCCTACATCTACGGCCACACGACCACGCCCGACGGCGACGTGCCGATCGTTGCCCGGGTCGACGGCCGCGATGTCCCCGAGAAGGGTGCCAAAATCTACTTCACCCATAACTCAGCGCGCATGCACCTCTTCAACAACGAAACGGGTCAGCGCATCGAAGCCTGAGCGCTCGCCACATCCACGCCACACCGAACCGGGCGGTCCGACGATCACTCGTCGTCGTCGCCGCCCGGATCGGTGCCGGTGTTGGAGCCGCTACCGGTTGAGGGACTGGGGTTGGCGTGCAGGGCTGCGAGATTCGGGTGCGCGGGATGCGCTTTGCCCATCGGTCCCGCGGCCATCGCGGTGAAGAGATTCTGCGCGACCTTCGTCACGAATGCCGATGACTGCTGGGTGATCCCGGCACCCTTGTTGATCGCGCTGAGCCCGATGGCGAATCCCATGCTGCCGGAGGCGAAGACACCCGCGCCGGAGTCGACCGTGTAGTAGCCGAGGTCGGAGTAGGTCATGCCGATCCGGCCGCACTGCACCGGCGAATGCGCAGCCACTTCGAGAGTTTTCGGCGTTCCCGGAATCGGATACGCACGATCGATCTCCACACCCACCACGCCGGGGTACTTCGATCCAGCTTTTGCTCCGGTCCCCTTGAACATCCAGAAGCCCGGCACCGTCACCGTGAGCGGCCCGGTGGCCGGGAAGCACTCGTACATCAACCCGACCAATCCGTTCTCGGGGCGGGCTTGCGGGGCATTTCGCCACAACGTGGTGGTGTCAGCGTTGTTCTTCACCGGATCAAGCGCTGTCGACTTGTAACCGATCATCTCCCGGCCGTTGGCTGCGAATCGCACCCGCCAGTACTGGGCGTTCGCGCCCATGAAAGCCAGGTTGGTGCCACTGTCCCGCGCACTGATGTAGGCGTTGCGCATCGCGGTGTCCCAGTACTCGTCGTGGTTGGGAGATACAACCCCGGCCGCTCCCGCCAGGATGCTGGGATCGGCCGCAATGTCGGTATTGCTCACATACGCAACGGGTAGCTTGTTGCGCTCGGCAATAGTGACGATCTGTCGCTCACCGGCGGTGACATACCGTGCGCCGGAGCGGTCATACGGGCGGTTGAACGAGACGACATTCGCGCGATCGGCGAAGCCCAGTTTACCGGCGTAGAGGGAGTATCCGCCGTACTGGTTGTACGCCTGGTAGGTCGCGTCCGCGCTGACGAGGACCAGCTTGCCGGCCAGATCGCGGGTGCGCAGGGTAAGCGGGATGTACTTGCTCCTGCCGTCCGAACCGTCGAGCTTGAGCAGGTACAGCCCGGCCGGCCATCCGGTCGTGCTGATCTGCGCCGTCTGCTTCCAGTTGCTGCAATCGACCATGTGGTGCGCGCGCACCGGACAGGAGGGTTGCCGTACACCGCGCAGCAACCAAGATTTCCAGATTAGACGGCCGCCCTTCCCCGCATAATCACCCATCCGGTAGGCGGACACCGTGTACGTGGGCACGGTCGCGGTGGTGAACATCCGCACCGACTGACCCGGCAGTACCGATGTGTGGTTCACCCAGCCGGCCAGTTCGGTGTCGGTGGCCCACTTGGCCTTGGGTAGTTGCCAGGAGATGGTGCCGGGTTTGGCGTTCTCGGCGGCCACGACGACGCGGGGATCAGGTGGTGCCGGGGTGCCTGGAGCGGGCGCAGCGCTCTTGTGCGTGCTCGGCTGCGCACCAGGGGAGACCTTCTCACCAGACGTCGAGCACGCGGCGACACCAACCGTCGCGACGACCGCGATCAGACCCGCATAAATCCTGGTAGAACTACGCATGCTGCTCCCCGTGCGCTCCCGTTGATCCCGCTGAACCACCGGATACTAGTGCAGTGAATCGAGAATAGGACGGGTGCGCATGCATCACCCACCACTCAGGATGACCGTCGCGAGCGGCACACCCGGACGGTAGGGAAGGTGCCGGTAACTCGGCGCTTCCAGCATTGCCAGATCTGCCCGGGCACCGACCCGAAGGATGCCGACGTCGTCGCGCCGCAGTGCAGCCGCACCGCCCGCGGTCGAGGCCCGGACCGCCTCGATGGGAGTCATTCCCATCTCGCGGACTGCGACCGCGATCATGAACGGCATCGAGCCCGAATAGCAGGTGCCGGGGTTGCAGTCGGTGGCCAGCGCGACCTGCACACCCGCGTCGATGAGCCGTCGTGCATCCGGGTAGGGCGAGCGGGTGGAGAATTCGACCCCGGGCAACAGCGTTGCGACAGTGTCGGATTCGGCCAACGCCGCGATGTCTTCATCCGACAGGTAGGTGCAGTGGTCGACGCTCGCGGCACCCACCTGCACGGCGAGCTGTACGCCCGGGCCGTGGCCGAGTTGGTTGCCGTGCACCCGGGCGAGCAGGCCGGCATCCTGGCCTGCACGCAGCACCCGCCGCGACTCCTCCTCGGAGAACGCGTGCGGGCTGTGCGGCTCGCAGAAGACGTCGATCCATCGCGCATGCGGCGCACACGCGCCGAGCATCTCGCCGATGACCAGATCGAGGTAGGCGCCCCGGTCCGCACACGCATCCGGCGGCACGACGTGCGCGCCCAGGAAGGTGGTCTCGGTCGTGAACTCCCCGGCGATCTGCAGCGCCCGGACCTCATCTGCGACCGTCAACCCGTAACCGCTTTTGATCTCCACCGTCGTGGTGCCCTGCGCGCGCATCTGCGCGACGCGGGCCCGCACCAGCGAGCGCAGTTCGTCGTCGGTCGCGCGCCGGGTGGCAGCCATCGTCAACGCGATACCGCCCCCGTCGTACGGCGTGCCGGTCATCCGCGCTTCGAACTCACCGGAGCGGTCGCCGGCGAAGACGAGGTGGGAGTGGCTGTCGACGAACCCCGGCATGACGCAGCGGTGTTCCGCGTCGATCACAAGGTCTGCGGCGGGTGCATCGGCACCGGCGCCGATCCAGTCGATCCGGCCATCGGTGGCGACGAGGGCGACTTCGGTCATGATGCCCAGGCCATCTCCTCGGTCGCTGTCCACCGTGACGAGCTCACCGATGTTCTTGACGAGTGTGCTGGTCACGAGTTCCTCGAGAGCGGTTCGATGGCCTCAGCAAGCAGTCTGCCCACATTGCCGAGGCGGTGGTGACCGTCTTCGACGATGACCTCACCGTCCCGGATCACCGTGTGCACGTCAGCAGCCGTCGCGGAGTAGAGGATCTGCGCAGGGTCAGAGCCAGCAGTACGAACCGAATCGGTGCGCACCGCGACGAGGTCCGCCATGAAACCGCGGACCAGGACGCCGGCGGCGGGCCAACCCAGGCTCCCTTGAGCGGTCGCCACATCATGCAACTCCTGCAGATCGAACCGACCACGACGACCACTGGACAGCCGTTCATGCATCTCGAGCCCCCGCAATTCCTCGAACATGTCGATCACCGCATGCTGGTCGCTGCCGACGCTCAGGTACGCACCGGCGTCATGAAGAGCGCGCGCGGGTCCGATGCCGTCGGCCAGGTCGCGCTCGGTCGTCGGGCAGAAGCACGCGGTGGTCGCCGATCCGCCGAGCAGGGCGATGTCCTCGGTGCTCAGGTGGGTGGCGTGTACGACGCTCGTCTGCGGGCCGAGCGCGCCCGCGTCGTGCAGCAACCGGGTGGGCGTGACGCCGTAGTAGCTCATGCATGCGTCATTCTCGTCCGGTTGCTCCGAGAGGTGCACGTGCAGTGGGCGGTCGCCGTTCGCCGCGACGATCGTCGGTATCGCTGTGCGCGGCACGGCGCGCACCGAGTGGATCGCCGCGCCGATCCTGGTCGTGTCGTCATCTTTCAACGCGCTCACCCGGGTCGCCCAGCGCCCGGCGTCACCGTCGCCGAAACGCAGCTGCTCCCCACTCAGTGGGACGTGACCATCAGCGGTCAGCCCACCGGCCAGGTAACAGGTATCGAGCAACGTCAACCGGATCCCCGCCTCCCGGGCAGCCTGCCGCATCGCCTCACCCATCGCGTTCGGGTCGTCGTAAGGCCGCCCGCCCGGCTGGTGGTGCAGGTAGTGGAACTCGCCCACGCTGGTGATCCCGGCGAGCGCCATCTCGGCGTAGGTCGCCCGTGCAAGTCGCAGGTAGGAGTCCGGATCCAGCTGCGCCGCGACGGCGTACATGCCTTGTCGCCAGGTCCAGAACGTGCCCCCGCCCGCGTGGGTGCGACCGCGCAGCGCCCGGTGGAAAGCGTGGCTGTGACAGTTGGCGAGACCAGGGATGACGACACCGGGCAACAGGTGCGCATCGCCCTGTGGCTGGTCCGGCGTCACCGAGGTGAAGCGTCCTTCGGCGATCTCGAAGCGCACGTTTGCAGCGACGCCTCGCGGCAGCAACGCGTGCCTTGCCCAGTACGCCGTCATCCGGCCAGCTCCCGCAGCACGTCCGTCAGCGCGGCAACGCCCGCGTGACAGTCGATCTGTTCGGCGAACTCCGCCGGTGAATGTGAGACCCCGGTCGGGTTGCGCACGAAGAGCATGGCCGTCCGGACACCGGCATTGGCCAGGATGCCCGCGTCGTGGCCGGCGCCGGTCCCGAGCATCGGCACGTCGCCGAGCACCGAGCGCAGTCGCGCGGCCAGTGAGCCGTCGAAGCGGGTCGTCGGTGTCCACGATTCCTGCGCGACCGATGCGGTCACCTGCTGCTCGAGCGCCGCCACCATCGCCAGCACGGCGTCCTCGTCGGCGCCGCGTGCGTCCAGCCAGGCGGTCACGTGGGACGGGATCGCGTTGACGCCGTTCGGGGTCACCAGCAGCTTGCCTACTGTCGCGACGCAACCATGTTGGGCAGCAAGGTTTCTCGCGTCCGCGATGGCCAATGCGCAGGCGAGCATCGCATCGTCCCGGTCCGCCAACCGGGTCGTACCCGCGTGGTTGGCAGTGCCGTCGAAGTCGAGTC
>JALYUK010000044.1 GCA_030853805.1 Actinomycetota bacterium
GTGGGCAGCGATCGAAGTGTTCATCACCACCCGCGTCACCAACGCCAAAACCGAGGCAGCGAACGTCACCATCAAGAACATCAAACGATGCGGACGCGGGTACCGATCACATGCGAACTACCAATGCCGAATCATGCTCTACAACACCGCCACCACGGCGGCGTGATCACCCGGCAAGCACCAGGGCATCACGCGGAAAGTCGAAGAGCCGCTTTTCGTGCCCGATGAAGAGGTGGTGCTCCGCGACGCGGCGGGCTGCGAGCTGGCAGACAACGCTGACCGTTTCGTGTCCGTCCTCGCGGCGGAGCGATTCCTGGGCTATCTACGCGCGCAACGCGACGCAATGGTGGGAGTTCGCGGCGCGAAGACCAATCGTCCCGAACTGGTCGCAGTGCACGGCTACGACACCAAGTTCGCGACGCACGCGCTTCGGCTCGGGATGCAGGGCGTGGAGTTGCTTGCGACCGGCCGGATGACGCTGCCTGTGCCCGCCGAGGATCGCGAATTCCTGAGGGCTATCCGTCGCGGCGAGGTAGCTGAGGCGGATGTTCTAGAAGCGATCGGGCGGGCAGAAGCAGAGTTGATCCGACTCGCCGGAGCATCCTCGGTGCCCGCCGCACCTGACTACGCGTGGGTCGATGGCTGGCTACATCGGGCGCATCTGTCCTACTGGGGCAGTAGCCTCGCGGCCGGGCGGAGGATCGGGTGACCGACGGGTCGGTCAGCGCTTCTCGCAGGCAATTCCGTCATGGTCCCGGTCGGATTTGGTGTTCTTGTTGTAAACCGCCGTGTTGATCGTGAAGTTCGTGACCGGTTTGGCGCCTCGGCTCACCTTGTCCTTGGCACCCTTCCTGCCGACGCCGTGCGGGAACGCCTTGTTCAGCGCCGTGCAGTTCGGATAGGTCTTCGCGGCGGGGGCCGCGTCGGCAGGGGCCGATACCAGCGCCGTGCCCATGATCAGGGCGGCGGTCATCAACATGGTGGGGGTCTTAGGGATGTGCACGGGGGAATTATGCCGTGCAGGAGCGTGCCTGCGCACCTGAATGAGATGAGAAACATCGACATGGCTGAGTCGCCAGCTTCGGCCACCACGTTGATGTGCTTCGATAGACCCGGCGTGCATGCGCGTCCCGGCAGTGGGGCCTGACCGGCACCAACCTCGGAAGTCGCTTCCGACAACGGTCCCTGTCTTCGTGATGAGTGGCGCCCGTGCGCGCCCGGAGATAGGGAGTGGGCAACAGATGAGTATCGATCCGCGCGCGGCGCGTGATGCCCTTGCGCGGCCGTGGCTGCCGCGGGACCCCGATATCGATGTCGAGGACGGCGGACGCAGGGTCCACCTGCACCCCGTCTACGTGTTCTACGTCGCTGTAGGCGGAGCATTCGGCACTGCTGTCCGAGAAGCCCTGAGTCTGTGGATTCCCGCAAATGCGAACCGAGCCGACTGGACGATTCTGACGATCAACGTGCTCGGCGCGTTCCTGCTGGCGGCGTTGCTGCAGGGACTGGCCGGCGCGCGCAGCGAAGAGCGTGGGCGGCGCCGCACGTTGCGTCTGCTGCTGGGCACCGGCGTGCTCGGCGGTTTCACGACGTACAGCACGTTTGCCACCGGGGCAGCAGAACTGATTCGCGGTGACCATCAGGGCATCGCGATCGGATACTGCGGGCTGACCCTGTGGCTCGGCCTGATGGCGTCTTTTGCCGGTATTGCCGTCGCGCGCTGGGCACATGACGGGGCGATGCGCTCATGAACCCTTTTGTATTCGTGCTGGTGTGCATCGGCGGCGGCGTCGGCGCCGGCCTGCGGTTCATGGCCGATGGGGCCATCAAGGAGCGGGTGGCCACTTCTATCCCGGTCGGCACCGTCGCCATCAACGTGTCCGGTTGTCTGCTGCTGGGTCTGCTCACGGGATTCGCAGTCGGCCACGCAAGCACGATCGCGGTGCTCGGAACCGGGGTGATGGGTGGATACACCACGTTCAGTACTGCAAGTTTCGAGACCGTGCGGTTGATACAGGAGGGACGACGCGGCCCAGCGCTCTGGACCGGACTGGGCACGCTGTTCGGCGGCGTTGCGGCGGCGCTGCTCGGCCTATGGCTGGGGCTGGGGCTGTGATGACCGTTCGATCACAGTCGTGACGATCGTAGTCACTGAGGGCCGGGTGGGAACCGAGCCGAAACCGAACGACACGGCCGGCTCCACCGGGGTGAGCTCGCCGAGATCGTTCCCGGCATAACGGCCTGAGGCGCGGGTCAGGGCGTGCATGTCGCGAGCGCCATAGAATTCCCGTCGACCGGCGCGCGCCGTCCCGGCGGTGCGTACCCCGCGCATGACGATCCGGGCGACCGGATCGATGATGCGGCTCCAGGTGGGTGCCGTGGCCAGCCGGGCCGGCACTGCCCGCAGCAAACCGCCGATCGCAGTGCGCCCGCCGATGGTCCAGCTGACCTGCAGATCATCAGCGTGCAGCTCGCGGGTCGCTCCGTTGGCAGTCACGGTGACCGGCACGATGCTGACCTCATCGAACTCGTAGGTCTGCTCGATGAACTGCGCGACCTGCGGGGTGGGGGCCAGCAGCCGACGATGCCCGTCTGCTGTCTCCAGCATCACGTCGTCGAAGCTGCCATAGGGTGTCTCGCGCCATTGTCCGACTACGACGCGCACCCCGCTGGTAGTCCCGATGCCGGTGATGGTCCCGTGGAATTGCGCGCGTGTCATGGTGCCTTCCATCATGAACCAGGCTGATTTACGAGTGTCGGCGAGGGTAGGCCGTGCGGTTCGGGAAGAGACTGGTCTCAGGCCAGTGGGCCGAGGAAGTACCCCACGATGTAGGTGACCAGCATCGCCGCTGCGCCCCCGGCGACATTGCGCAGAATGGCCGGCCGTCGTGGCGCATCGCCCAACCCGGCACTGATGCCGCCGGTGAATGCCAGCGCGATGGCGACCGCGATGAAGGTGACGGGCACCCGCCAGGAGTCACCGGGCAGCAGGATGGCGAGCAGAGGAAGCATCGCGCCGACCGTGAAGGCGACCAGTGAGGCGTAGGCCGCATGCCAGGGGTTGGTGAGCTCATTGGGATCGATACCCAGTTCGGCCTCGGCATGTGCGCCGAGGGCGTCGTGCTCGGTGAGATGGAGCGCGACCTGCTCGGCCAACGGACGCGGAAGGCCCTTGCCCTGATAGATCGCGGTCAGCTCTTCGAGTTCTTCGGCCGGCATATCGCGCAACTCAATGCGTTCTTTCTCCAGCAGCGCACGTTCACTGTCGCGCTGGGTACTCACCGAAACGTATTCGCCCGCAGCCATGCTCAGCGCTCCGGCGACCAGGCCGGCGAGACCTGCGATGGCGATCGGTGAGCGTCCAGAGGTGGCCCCTGCGACACCGACCACGATGCCCGCGACGCTGACGATGCCGTCGTTGGCGCCCAGGACCCCGGCGCGCAGCCAGTTCAGTCGCCCCGCCATACCTGCGACGTGTGGTTCATCCGGATGCGATTCGTAGATCGGTCCCTCGGAGGGCGACGTGCGGGTGGCGTCGGTCATGGCATTCTCCTCCTGGGTGAACATCGGGTTGCTTGCTTCACTCTGCCCCCTGCGGCCGTGGCGATCCAGGCAGGTGAGGCTGCACTCAGGTGGTGGACGAGCGGTGCGCTGGCGTCATGTGCGCAGCGAACCGCAAGGCGAGAGGAGCCCACGTCGTGCGTAGTTCGTCCGCTGCGCGGGCGATGGCATCACCGAGGATGTCGAGGTCGTCGCGACCCGGGTACTCCGCGGCCCACTCCCGGAAGATCGACTCGGTCACCTCGGGGTGGAACTGCACACCCCACGCCCGCGCGCCGAAGCGGGCAGCTTGCACGGTGCCGTCAGGGGCCGTGGCCAGCCGCACCGCACCGGCAGGTAGTCGGGTAACGACGTCGCCGTTCCAATGCGTCGCGCGTCGTGCGTCGGTGCTGGCCAGCAGGGGGTCCTGGCGACCGGCCTCGGTCAGCACAACCGAGGTAAGGCCGATCCGAGTGCCCAGTTCGTTGACGTCCACAGCTCCGCCGAGCGCGCATGCCAGCAGCTGATGTCCCAGGCACACCCCGAGCGTGGGAATCTCGCGGCGCACCGCTTCGGCAAGCAGCGCGATCGTCGGGTTCAGCCAGGGGTAGCTGTCCGCGCTGTTCGCGCTCATGTGACCGCCGAGTACGACAAGTCCGGCGAACGGGTCCAGGTCCGTCGGCAGATCGGCGACATCGCGGTAGGGCGAAAAGATGCGCAGCTCGATTCCGGCTTCCTCCCACGCCTCGCCGAGCAGGCCCGCCAGACAGCTCGGTTCATGCGTCACGACGGCGAGGAGAGCAGGCACGATGAGGAGTCTATGAGCCATGATCGCGGCGTGGGAGATGACCTCTGTGACCGAACGCACGCGGGCCCGACGCCGAGGATGGTGGTCGGTGCGGCGATCGTCGATGACCTGGCGCACCCCGGTCGCCTCCTGGCAGCCCGGCGCGTCGCGCCCGCTGAACTCGCGGGGGGTTGGGAGTTTCCCGGCGGCAAGGTCGAGCCGGGGGAGACACTGCAGGCTGCGCTACGGCGGGAGATCTCCGAGGAGCTGCGGGTCGCCGTCGAGTTCGGCGCCGAGGTGGTTGGCCCGGTCGAGTTGGGCGAGGTGACGGCGTGGCGGCTCACGGCGGGCTGGGTGATGAATGTGCGACTGGCGCGAATCACAGCCGGGGTCCCGCAACTGGTGGACCACGACGAGCTTCGCTGGCTCACCAGGGCGCAGTTGGATGACGTGCCATGGCTGGCGCCGGACCTGCCGATCGTGCAGGCGATCCGGCAGCTGCTGCACTGAACGTCGCCGAGTGGCAGACAAAACACTCGACCGGCGCACCCTTTGGTATGCCGGTCGACGTGCTTGTCTGCCACTCGGCAGGTCTTTGCGATTTTTAGATGCGCGGACCTTTTGCGCGGAGGTCATCCACGCTCGTCATCGCTTCACGCAGCTCGGCGAGCCACTCCTGGGTGTGCTCGCCGACCAGCTTGACCGACCACGACACGGCGTCAGCACGCGAACGCGCGACGCCGGCATCCACCAGGGTGTCCAACACGCGGCGTTCGTCCTGCCGCAACCTGGTCATCACCGGGACGGCCAGATTGGTGAAGACGACCTGGGTGGCGCCGATGCGCGCACCCCAGGCCACCGATCGTTTGTACTTGGCCTGCGCCTCCTGCGCCAACGCCATCCGGATATCGCGGGTCTCCTCACGGAATCGGGTCAGCCGTCCCTCAACAGCGGCCTCCGTCGCCGTGGGATCTGCGTCATCGGGCAGGTCGGGGGCAGCGATGTCGCCGATGACGACGATTTCTTCGCGATCCACGGTCACGGTCGGCGAGCCGGTATACAGCCCGCTCGGCAGGCGCCCGGCGAACCAGCCGGCTGCGTCGTCGGCCGGGGGCAGATCGGCCTGTTGCCAGCCGCCGGGGCGTCCTCGGCCCGGTCCCGCGAAACCCTGAGAGCTCCGTGGGCCCCGATGTCTACTGGGTCCTTTCGATCCTTTCCGGTCGGCGCCTTCGTTGTGGTCATTGTCAGAGCCGTGATGGGTGGGGCAGTTCATGATGTCTCCTCGCTAAATTACTTAATTACATCATTACACAACGCGGAATTGGCGGAATCATTCCCGATGGGGAGGGTTTCCAGGTCTTCGTGCGTGACCGGCGCCACGCGCAGGTGGTTCGAACAGCCTCAGCCGCCTGAGATAATCGAAATCATGTCTATGAAAACTCGGGACGACGTGCGCAACGTCGCGATCGTTGCTCACGTCGACCACGGCAAGACCACCCTCGTGGACAAGATGCTCCGGCAGACCGGTGCGTTCACCGAACGCCAGACGGTCGAGGCCACGGGTGAGCGGGTGATGGACACCGGTGACCTGGAACGCGAAAAGGGCATCACGATCCTCGCCAAGAACACTGCTATCTCCTACGACGGGCCTGCGTCCGATGGCACACCCGTGACCATCAACATCATCGACACCCCCGGCCACGCCGACTTCGGTGGCGAGGTCGAGCGCGGCCTGTCGATGGTCGACGGTGTGGTCCTGCTGGTCGACGCCTCCGAGGGTCCGCTACCTCAGACCCGCTTCGTGTTGCGCAAGGCGCTCGCCGCAAAATTGCCCGTCATCCTCTGTATCAACAAGGTCGACCGACCGGACAGTCGCATCGAAGAGGTCGAGGAAGAGGCCTACGAGCTCTTCATGGATCTGCTCGACGACGCCGATGGCAACCCCGACCAACTCGACTTCCCGGTCGTCTACGCCTCCGCGAAGGCCGGCATCGCCTCGCTCACCCGGCCCGCGAACGGCGAGAACCCCGAGGGCGTCGATCTGGAGTCGCTCTTCGCCACGATCCTGTCCACGATTCCGGCACCCGCCTACGACGATGAGGCGCCGCTGCAGGCGCACGTTACCAACCTGGACTCCAGCAACTTCCTCGGTCGCCTCGCGTTGCTGCGGGTACGCAACGGCGTGATCCGGAAGGGCCAGCAGGTCATGTGGTGCCGTCACGACGGCACCCAGCAGCGGGTCAAGATCACCGAATTGCTGATGACCGACGGGCTGGAGCGCGCCAGCGCCGAGCAGGCCGGACCGGGCGACATCATCGCCGTTGCCGGTATTCCCGAGATCACCATCGGCGAGACGTTGGCCGACCCGGAAAACCCGATCGCGTTGCCGCTCATCACGGTCGACGAGCCGGCAATCTCGATGACCATCGGCACCAATACCTCGCCGATGGTCGGCAAAGTGCGCGGTAGCAAGGTCACCGCCCGGATGGTCAAGGACCGTCTGGACCGCGAGTTGGTCGGCAATGTGTCGCTGCGGATTCTCGCGACCGAACGCCCCGACGCGTGGGAGGTCCAGGGCCGTGGCGAACTCGCGCTCGCCATCCTGGTGGAGCAGATGCGTCGCGAGGGTTACGAACTGACCGTCGGTAAGCCGCAAGTGGTCACCCGTGAGGTTGACGGCAAACTGCAGGAGCCGGTCGAGCTCCTCACGATCGATACCCCTGAGGAGTACCTCGGCGCGATCACTCAGATCCTCGCGTCCCGCAAGGGCCGCATGGAGCAGATGACCAACCACGGCACCGGCTGGATCCGGATGGAGTTCAAGGTGCCCTCTCGCGGCCTGATCGGCTTCCGTACCCAGTTCCTCACCGAAACCCGTGGCACCGGCATCGCCAACCACGTGTTCGACGGGTACGAGCCGTGGTTCGGACCGATCATCACCCGCACGTCGGGGTCGCTGGTGTCGGACCGTACCGGTGTCGTCACCTCCTTCGCGATGGTCAACCTGCAGGAGCGGGGCACGCTCTTCGTGGACCCCACGACCGAGGTGTACGAGGGCATGATCATTGGTGAGAACTCTCGCACCGACGACATGGACGTGAACATCACCAAAGAGAAAAAGCTCAGCAACGTTCGCGCGTCCAGCGCCGACAACTTCGAGAAGATCTTCCCGCCGCGCAAGTTGTCGCTGGAGCAGAGCCTGGAGTTCTGCCGCGAGGACGAGTGCGTCGAGGTCACCCCTGAGTCGGTACGTATCCGCAAGCTGATCCTGGACCAGAGCGAACGCGGTCGCGCGCTGTCACGGTCGCGCCGCTGAGCCGCTCCATGGCCCGGTTGCTCTTCGTGCACGCCCACCCCGATGACGAGACTCTCGTCAACGGGGTGGCGATGGCCCACCATGTGCGTCTCGGCGATGAAGTGCACGTGCTGACCGCGACCCTCGGCGAAGAGGGCGAGGTCATCCCCGCCGAGCTCGCCCACCTGGAACTTCCGGCAAAGCAGCCCCGGCCGTCGGACATCCGCGATCCGCTCGCGGACGTCCGACGTCTTGAACTGGCAGGTGCTGCAGAGGTGCTCGGCGTCGCCTCATCGCAGGTTCTGGCCGGCAACTGGCGTGATTCCGGGATGGCCGGCTCGCTCGCGTCACGTCATCCGCGAGCCTTCTCGTCGGCACCCGTTGCCGACGTCGGTGCGCGGGTCGCCGACGTCATCCGGGCGCTCGAGCCGGATGTAGTGGTGACCTACGACGAGCACGGTGGATATGGGCATCCGGACCACATTCAGACCCATCGCGCCACAGTGGCGGCCGTCGCGTCGCTACCGAAGGAGCAGCGGCCGCGACTTTTTGCCACGCTCACGCCGTGGTCGTGGGCGGAGCAGGATCGTCAAAGCTGCCTGGAGACCCACTTCGAGGGTCTGTCGACGCTCGACCACTCTGATCCCTACCCGCCATCCGTGGTCGCTGACGATCGCGTGACTCATCGACTGGTGGACCCCGAGTGTGTCCCGATCCAGGCGGTGGCGCTGCGCTGCCACCGCACGCAGGTCACAGTTTTGGACGACGTCCACTACACCTTGTCGAACGACGTCGTGGCGGTGATGTCCGGCCGCGAGGGATTCGCCGAGCTGGACCCGGCGACCGGCAGAACGATGCCCGCCGAACGGACTCTGACAGGATTGCTGGGGTGAGCCGGATGGAGCACTTCGACGGTGTCGATCCGGACGACTACCGGCGGGTCGTGGGCAGGCTGGTTTCCGGCGTCACTGCGGTAACGACCTACGCCGACGGGCTGGATCACGCGATGACGGCCAATGCGGTCTGCTCGGTATCCCTGGATCCGGTACTGATTCTGGTGAGCGTCGAGCAGGAGGCCCGCTTCCACGACGCGGTCCTGGCATCCGGGGTGTGGGGTCTGAGCATCCTCCCGGTGGGTGCCCGCTCCATCGCAGCGTGGCTCGCGACACGGGGTCGACCGTTGCACGGCCAGCTGGATCGGGTGCCGCATACTCGAGGCCGGGAGACGGGGGTGGCACTTGTGGACGGTGCGTTGGCACAGCTGGAGTGCCGCACGGTCGACACACATCCGGCCGGTGATCACACGCTGGTCATCGGCAGCGTCGTCGCGATGTACGACGCAGAGGTGCCGCAAGACGCACTGACGTACTACAGAGGGCGATTTGGAGCACATCCGTGACTGACGAACAAGCAACCGACTCGGCTGAGGATCTGACCGCACCGCCGCAGCCGCGGCGAAATCGGAAAGGCTGGGGGCTGATAGCAGGGGTCGGGGTGATCGCGGTAGCGGTGGCGGCCTATGGCGGGGTCGCTCTCACAGGCACCGACCGCGTCCCGAGTGGTACCACGGTGGACGGCATGATCGTCGGGGGCCAGAGTAAAGCTGCTGCCGAGAAACGGGTGCGGGGTCACATTGCAGCACTCGAACGAAAGCCGGTCACCTTCGTGGCGGGCGGTAAGACCTTCAGCATCCTGCCCTCGGCAGCCGGCCTGAGTTACAACGCCGACGGCGCCCTGGACAACCTCACCGGCTTCACCCTCGATCCCAGCACCATCTGGCACCGCTACACCGGAGGATCCTCGAGGTCGCTCAAAACAACGGTCGACAAGACCGAGCTGCAGAACGCGATTGCGGCGGCCGGTGCCTCGGTCAAGGGCGCGCCTGTTCCGGGCACGGTCAAATTCATCGGCGGGCAGGTCAAGGTCACCTACTCCAAGCCCGGTAAAGGCGTCGACGTCACTGCACTGGCCACCGCGATCGCGGCCGGCTGGCCGGCCAAGACGTCCTACGATGCTGCGCTCACGGACCAGGCGCCCAAGCTCACGAGGCAGGCCATCGACGCCTTCGCCGCGGGACCGGCGAAGGCTGCGATGTCCGGGCCGGTCACCTTCGCCAAGGACGGCAGTAACGCGAACGTCACCGCGCGGCAGCTCTCCGACGTCCTGAAGACGGTCCCGGACGGGAACTCCCTGAAGATCGCAGTGATTCCCGAGGTGATGGCGAAGCTGGTGAGCTCGATCAGCCCGCAACTCGCGACGCCGGCCACGTTTCCCAAGGTGAAGATGAATGGCATCGTGCCGACGAAGACGGTGATTCAAGGCAAGGCCGGCAGCATCGTGGACCCGGTGAAGACGGGTGCCGCGTTGATTGCAGGTCTGCAGGCCGGCAAGCGCACCATCACGGCAGTCACCACATCCCAGCAGGGCACGAGCGTCGATCTGTCGCAGATCAGCACCACCAAAATCAGCGAGTTTCGCTCCAGGTATCCGCTCGGCACTTACAACGCGGCCCGCACTGAGAACATCAAGGTAGGCCTCGCCAAGCTGAACGGTACGTACATCGCGCCGGGCCAGCAGTTCAGCCTGCTCGATGCGCTGTCGCCGATTGTGAAGTCGAACGGATATGTCGATGCGCCCGTGCTGGAGGGCGGTCGTGACTTCCTTGGCACCGGCGGTGGACTGTCACAGGTATCGACCACGATGTACAACGCAACCTTTTTCGCAGGTCTCCAGGAGGACGTGCACACGGCGCACTCCTACTGGATCTCGCGCTATCCGATGGGCCGCGAGGCGACCCTGTCCGTTCCCACGATCGACAACAAGTGGACCAACGACAGCGGGCACGGCATCGTGATCGAGGCGCGGACGGAGTCCAACTACTCCGTCATAAGGCTCTACGGAACGAATGTCTTCACCGTGACGAGCAACACTGGGCCGCAATTCGACATCAAAGCTCCGGGCACCCAGCGGGTGAGCGGGGCAGCCTGCCTCGGGCAGCCCGCGGTGAACGGTTTCAAAGTCACCGTCACCCGCAGGGTGACGCGCGACGGCAAAGTGGTCAAGGATGAATCCCTGACCACGACGTACAAGCCCGCTGACCTGGTCATCTGCACCGGCTGACCCACCCGCCATCGACTATGGCTCAGTTAACCCCGAACGGCGCAGGTGGACGTGTGCCTTTCGGGACTAGCTGAGCCAGGGTGAGTCAGGTGGTGGCTGGCCCCCGTACCCAGGGCGGTGGCTGTGGCACGGGGGTGATGCCGACGCGTGCCAGGATCTGCGCCATGGGTGACCCCCTCAGCGCGTCGTCCCAGGTCCAGCGAGCCACCTTGTCGCTTTCTCGAATGCGATCCTCGCGGCGTTTCTCGCGCCACAGCACGTCTGCAGCTTCTTCATCCGCGATGCCCTGCATTCCGTACTTGGCCTTCCCATCGAACTCGCCGATTACTCCTGGCCAGCCGAAGTCGGCTCGCCCGTAGCTACCTCGGCTGTCGTGTAGCGGCACCTGAAGTCGAGGCTGAGGAAGCCCGAGCTCCCACATCCGCGCCCGGCTGAGAGATTCACCCGGCGATTCGCAGAGCCGGTCAGCGAGCATCGCGACGCGCGCTGCGCTCTTTCGGCCGCGTGCCCGGTCCGGAATCAGTTCGACTTCGTGATCAATGTCATCGGGCGTACACAGTTTTTGTCGCAACGCCGCGTCGGCAACCGTGAGGGCTGCGGCAAAGTCAGCACATCGCGCAACATCGATGACCGTACGCGCCGGCGATGTCACCAGAACGCCACCGACTTGGTGAGGCTCGGGAATGCTCGCCACTCGGCGTCGTGCCACGTTCCCGGTCGAGCCCGGTCCACCTCGAGCGACCAGAACTTCCACCGTATTGGGCCATCGCCCCACGGTGGGTAGTTCCCAGACAGCTGCGGCGGACAGCCCTGACACAATTGGAGCAGATCGCATGCATTCCACCGTGGCAAGCACGAAGATCCGGTATCGTTCTGCGGCCTGCAGCTGTGACCAGTAGCGGGTGTCGGTGTAGACCCCCCTGCGGATCCGGGCGAGGCGCGACTGGTCTCGCAAGAGTTCGGTCTCGGGCCTAATGCCGCGGCGCTTGAGGACTCCGGCGAGCAGCAGTTTGTCATTGCCATCCATGGCGCCACGCTCCCACCGACGCCGGCAGTGACCCGAAGATATCCACAGACATGCCGACCATGGCTCAGGTAACCCCGAGAGGCACAGGTGGACGTATGCCCCTCGGGGTTGCCTGAGTCAGGGTCAGGTGCGGGCCGCTACCGGGCCGTGGGGGAGGGGGCGCGGAGATACCAGTACTCGTGGTGACTGCGAAAGCCCAGTGATTCGTACAGCCGCACTGCTGCTGTGTTGGACCGCGAAACCTGCAGGTACATCGACGGTATGCCGCGTGCCTGCGCCCGCCGGGCGGCCACTGCCATCACTTCGCGGGCAAATCCGCGGCCGCGGTGCTGCGCTGGCACGTGCACCGAGAACGCGCCGGCCCAGCCTGGCGAGTACGCGATCCGACCCACCGCGACGACGCACGAATCCAAGCTCAGAGTGATGTAGTCACCGTCTGGGATCAGGCCGAAGATCGCGGCTGCGGTTTCGCGATGGGCCTGCTCACGGGACATTGCCCCGATCCACCAGTCATCCGTTGCGTGGGCTTGGACGCCGATCTGCAGCGCTGTGGGGAGCCTGGTCGAAGCAACGCCACCCGCCAAGGCAGCTACAGACGCGGTCATCACCAGGGTGCGTTGGAACGCGGTCCATCCTGCCGCCAGGGCAGCACCTCCGACCACGTCGTCGGCGACCACGAAATCGTCCGGCCCGAAGACCTGCAGCAGCGGCACGCCGCCTCGGGTGGCGTACCAGTCCTCGACGTAGGAAAGCGCGTCAGACAGCGGCATACCCGGATCTCCGATCGGGAGAACCGAGTTCGCGCGCCCGGTGTATCCGGCTGATTCGCGCAGTAACCACCGACCGAGCCAAAGCGATCGCAGTGGCGGCATCCCATCGACCATCAACTCCTGCAGGTCCGTCATCGACAGTGCACGGTGCGGACGCCCACGGCGGACAGCGCGAGGAGGCACCCGTTTGGCGGCCAGCACCGAGCGCCGGTTGATCCGCACCGGCCCGCGCCGCGTCGTCACCTCCAACGATGCAGCGTCGACTGCGCTGACATCCCCGAGTGCATCAGTGACTCCGTCGGCCGTACGGTGGCGCACGACGACCCGCATCCCGGGCTCGAATTCCGCGGTTAGGTCAGGCTGGTTCACAGGGAGAGGCATCGGTTCGTCATACTAGAACTGCTGACGGCACGAGACCGTCGGCACTCCCACCGTTCGAGAATTGCAGGAAGGTCCCGCTCGTCATGACCTACGTCATCGCTCAACCGTGTGTCGACCTCAAAGACAGGGCCTGTATCGAGGAGTGCCCGGTCGACTGCATCTACGAGGGCGAGCGATCGCTCTACATCCATCCCGACGAATGCGTCGACTGCGGTGCATGTGAGCCGGTGTGCCCCGTCGAGGCGATCTACTACGAAGACGACGTACCGGAGCAGTGGGCCGAGTACTACAAGGCAAACGTCGAGTTCTTCGACGACCTGGGTAGCCCCGGCGGTGCCGCGAAGATGGGCGTGATCGCGAAGGACCACCCGGTGATCACCGCTCTACCCCCGCAAGAGCACGACGTCTAAGACCCGATGAAGGCCGCGCTGCCCGACTTTCCCTGGGACACTCTCGCGCAGGCGAAGGCACGCGCGGCCGCTCACCCGGAGGGGCTCGTGGACCTGTCGGTGGGTACGCCGGTCGACGCGACTCCGCAGGTCATCCAGGCAGCATTGCGCGATGCGTCGAATGCCCCGGGATACCCGCAGGTATGGGGGACCCCCGACCTGCGTGAGGGTGTGGCGACATGGTTCGCCGAGCGCCGCAACTCCAGCAACGTCAATCCCGACGCTGTCCTGCCCACCATAGGCAGCAAGGAATTCGTCGCATGGTTGCCGACCATGTTGGGTCTCGGCCCGGGGGACGTCGTCGGAATCCCTCGCATCGCCTACCCCACGTACGACGTGGGCGCCCGACTGGCCGGCGCCACTCCTGTCGCGTCGGACAGCACCATAGGTTTCGGCCCGAGGCCACCAAAGCTGCTCTGGCTGAACAGTCCGGCCAACCCGCACGGCAAGGTCCTGCCGGTCGAGCACCTCGCGAAGGTGGTTGCCTGGGCCCGCCAGCACAACGTCGTTGTAGCGAGTGACGAGTGCTACGCCGAGCTGGATTGGCGCGAGCAGCCGGACGGTCTCACCACCCCGAGCATTCTGGACGATCGGGTATGCGGCGGCAGTCACGAAGGGCTGCTGGCGGTCTACTCCTTGTCCAAGCAGAGCAATCTCGCGGGGTATCGGGCAGCGTTCGCCGCGGGTGACCCGCAGCTGATCTCGCGGCTGGTCGCGGTGCGCAAACACGCGGGGATGATCGTTCCGTGGCCTGTGCAGCGTGCGCTGCTCGCCGGGTTGTCCGCCACTGGCGCGGTTGCCGCACAGAAGCAGGTCTACTCAGCTCGACGCGCGACCCTGCGTGCTGCGTTCGAACGAGCCGGCTGGCAGATCGATCATTCAGAGGCAGGTCTGTATCTCTGGGCGACCCAGGCCCGCCCGTGCCGCGACAGCATCGAAGACCTCGCAGTGCTCGGGATCCTCGCAGCGCCGGGCGATTTCTACGGCGCTGCGGGTGCCCAGCACGTGCGGATTGCCGTCACCGCGACGGACGAGCGCGTCGCCGCAGCAGCGACGCGACTCACCGCACGCTGACGCAGCGTCACATTCCCGCCTTTTTGCCCGCTGGGTTGGGTCAGGATGCGCGTCTACCCTGGGGTACGGTCGAAGTTGCTGGATTTTCGGGGCCGCAGAACGACGTGCCCAGAACCGACGAAGGATGGACTGACATATGACGGAACAGGGTGCGGCTAGCTTCACTGCCGGCGACAAGACGTTGGACTTCAACCTCGTGCCGGCAAAAGAGGGCAGCTCGGGGTACGACATCGCGGCATTGCTGAAGCAGACGGGCAACGTCACGCTGGACGTCGGCTTCGTCAACACCGCTTCATGCCAGTCGGAGATCACTTTCATCGACGGGGACGCCGGGATCCTGCGCTACCGCGGTTACCCGATCGACGAGTTGGCCGAGAAGTCGACCTTCCTGGAGACGTCCTACCTGCTGATCTACGGCGAGCTGCCGACCGATGAGCAGCTGGAGAATTTCCGGACCAGTATCTCGCGCCACACGATGCTGCACGAGGACCTGAAAGATCTGCTCGCAGCTTTCCCGCGCGATGCACACCCGATGTCGGTCCTGTCCGCAGCCGTATCGGCGCTGGGCACCTTCTATCAGGACAGCTTGTCCATCACCGACCCCGCGCAGATCGAGCTGTCGACCATCCGTCTGATGGCCAAGCTGCCCACGATTGCCGCGTATGCGCACAAGAAGAGCCAGGGCCAGCCCCTGCTCTACCCGGACAACAGCCTCAACCTGGTTGAGAACTTCTTGCGGATGACATTCGGCTTCCCCGCCGAGCCGTATGACGTCGACCCCACCATCGCCAAGGCGCTGGACATGCTCTTCATCCTGCACGCGGACCATGAGCAGAACTGCTCGACCTCGACGGTGCGGCTTGTCGGATCTGCTCAGGCGCACCTCTTCGCCTCGATTTCGGCCGGTATCCACGCGCTGTCAGGCCCTCTGCACGGTGGCGCCAACTCCGCCGTGCTGGAGATGCTGGGCAAGATCCACGAAAGCGGCGACGACGTCGAGACGTTCGTCACCAAGGTCAAGAATAAAGAAGACGGCGTGAAGCTGATGGGCTTCGGGCACCGCGTCTACAAGAACTACGACCCGCGTGCGGCGATCGCCAAGAAGTTCGCGCACGAGGTCATGGAGAAGATGGGCGTGCAGGACCCGTTGTTGGACATCGCGATCCGGCTGGAGGAGATCGCGCTGGCCGACGACTACTTCGTGGAGCGCAAGCTGTACCCGAATGTGGACTTCTACACCGGTCTGATTTACAAGGCCATGGGTTTCCCGACCGAAATGTTCACCGTACTTTTCGCGATCGGCCGGCTGCCCGGTTGGATCGCCCAGTGGCGCGAAATGATCGAAGACCCCGCGACCAAGATCGGCCGCCCGCGCCAGGTCTACGTCGGCGAGACCGAACGCCACTTCGTCGCGATGGACGAGCGCTGAACACGTACGGACCGTAGGTAACAGGAGCGGCGCGGGGAGCATCCCGCGTCGCTGCTGTTGTTTTCCGGCACCGTCCTGCGAGGTTTCATCCCTGCTCAGCAGGTGTGCGGCGCGCCGCCACACCGGATGCCCGAGCAGGGACGACCATGGGGCCACCATGAGTGTGCTCGAACGCGATCAGAACGTCACCGTCCTACACCCGGCCGGGCGGTTCAACCCCCGGCTGTCGGGTCTTGCGCTGCTGTACGGCGCCATCGGGGCGGTCGCGCTGGCGCTCGTATTGCTGGTCCCCACGTTGGTTGCCTGGATGGCCGACTCCCGCTCGAGTGTGAGCTGGTTGGCGGCGATGTCGTTCGCCGGCGACGGGTGGGTCCTCGCGCATCACGGCCATCTGCGTGCTCCAGCGGGCGGGGTGACCCACGTCATCACGTTTGCGCCGCTGCTGTTCACCGGGCTGGCTGCCTGGTTCGCGCGGGCCGCAGCGAAGCCGTTGCTGCGTGAGGTCGAGCAGGAGGGTCGCTCTGCCGGGCGCTGGTGGCACGCTCCGATGCTCTTTGTCCTCGGCTACCTCGGCGCCGGTCTGCTGTTGGCGCTGTTGGGCATGACGGGTCCCGCCACTCCCGGCATCCTCAGTGTGATTCCCGGAGCGATGGTGATTGCTGCGGTCGGTTTCGGGTGGGCGCTGCGAGCCGAGCCCGAGCTCGCCGCGTACGCCTGGTGTGCACGCCAGTGGGAACGTCTACCCGCAGCTGTCCGCCGGGGAGTGCGGCCGGCGGTCGAGGCGACGGGCGTGTTGTTGGCAATGGCCCTGGTGGCTGTGGTGGTGCTGCTCATCGTCCACGCGTCACGCGTCGGTCAGGTGAACGGGCTGCTTTCGGCCGGCACAGTCGGGACCCTCGTGCTAGCGCTGGCGCAGCTGGCGAGCGCGCCCAATATCGTTCTCCTGGTCACCGGATGGTTCAGCGGTGCGAGCGTGCACGTCGGCACCGCGACGATCGCGGCGGGCTCCGTGCAGAGCGGGCTCGTGCCGAGCATCCCCGTCCTAGGTGCTGCCCCCGACCCGGGTGGGTTGCCGTTATGGGTACGTGCCGCTCCGGTCATCGTGGTCCTCGTTGGTGCACTGGCGGGATATCGCGCGGCCAACGGATTCAGTGCTCTCACCGGCCTGAAGGCGAAACTGACCTGCGCAGCGGGTGCTGCTGGGGTTCTGACGCTCGGTGTTGCCCTCCTGATCTGGCTCGCGGGTGCCCGGGTGAGTGCTGCGCCGCTCGCTCAGGCATACGTGTCACCGATGGTGCTGCCGCTGCTCGCGGTCGAGATCGCCGCAGGCGCGACCGCAGCGGCGACTATCACGCACTATCTGCAGGCGCGTCGCTCCCAGCTCTGACCAGGTTTTCCGCCACTCGACCGGCGAGTTGTCCCAGGTTTCCCGACTCTCGCCCTGAGACCCGCCACTGGACCGATGAGTTGTGCAGCGACTAGGGCGAGGCCCGAGGGCCGGTAACCTGCTGCCTGTGTCCTCTGCGATCGAGCCGGTGCCCATCGTGGTCCTCGTGTCAGGTTCTGGAACACTTCTACAGGCCCTGATCGAGGCAGCAAGCGACTCGGCCTACGGATTGCGTATCGCGGCGGTGGGAGCGGACCGAGCAGGCGTGCAGGGCCTCGCTCGCGCCGAACGTGCCGGTCTGCCTACGTTCGTGTGCCGGGTCCGCGATTTTCCAGACCGTGCAGCCTGGGACAGCGGGTTGACCGACCTGGTGGCCGTCCATGAGCCGGCCCTGGTTGTC
>JALYUK010000070.1 GCA_030853805.1 Actinomycetota bacterium
GTCACATTGCGTCTCGACCCTCCGAAACTGACATCTCGACGCGCAGGGTGGCCGTGGCCCTTACCTGAGCGCTGCGCTCACGCCAGTGGTAGCTGCGATTGCGAGACGCGGGTCGCGTCCTCGTGCAGCCGCAGGACGACTTCCTGGTCACCGGTGGCGGGAGCACCGTGCGACGCGATCTTGGCGCACACGGCGTAGTCCGCGCTACCCGCGGAGTAGTCCTTCAACCACGCATCGGCGCGACGACGTGCTTCAGCGGATCCGTAGGGCCAGCGCACAGTGGGTGCCTGCTGAGGTGGCCGCAACCGCCAGGGTTTGGGCGTCAGGCGCGCGCGGTAGGTGCCGTGGGCGGCGCACAATCGCAGGTACACGGGGTCGGTCCCCAACTGCTCCAGGATGTCCGTGGCCGCCGGCGAGCTGGGGTCGACCTGCTCACCGGTGATGATGACGCGCAGCCCGGCGGCGGTGCGGTAGACGTGCGTACCGCGCTGCGGTGACCGGTCGGCGTACGCCGCGATCCGCTGCAGTGCCAGCGCTTCGGGGCTGAGCGCAGGGTCCTCGGCGCCGCTGCCGAAGATCCGACGCAGCCGCCCGCGGGACCGACGCTGCGGGGGAAGGTCGACATCGGCGATGACGACGGCCTGCGTGCTCAGAACCTCCGCTCCGTACCGGTTGCGGGTGACCACCGCGAGCAACTGCCCCGACGTGCTGCTCACCTCCCGCAGTATTTCCTCGCGCAAGGGCAGCCGGGGGTAGTAGTTCTCGCGTTCCGCTCCGGCGTGCAAGTTGGCGAAGGCCGTCGTGAGCCGTTCTGCAGCAATGGATTCGGCATCCTCTTCCGAGGTCCACGACCACCCCCACACTGTGAGAGCGATCTTGCGACCATCAGGTTGGAAGGCTGAATCGGTGCGCTGACGCCAGTACGGCGGAGGACCCTGCATGAGCTCGATCCTGGCATGACGAAGCACGCGTTGGGACCGGTGAACAGGATTCGGTCGCCCTGTCAGTCCCTCACGTCGAGTGCCCCGGCACGGCGGGTGCTGAGTTCCACAACCACGGCAACATCAACTTCAGGGCATCGCTCCATACCGCCCAGGAATGACTACCGGCATACAGCGATGCATGCACCGGGATATGGGCAGTCCTGGCGGCAGCAACGAGCCGCGCCTGAGCGGCGTAGACCACGTGGTCTGTATCACCGCACTCGAACCATCCACGTAGATCGGGGTAGCGCCGATGCGTCAGTAGCCACAGCGGATCATGTGTGCGCATAGCGACCGGATCACTTCTGTACAGCTGCTCGTTCGAAGCCGCGGTCTTCAGACCACTCACACTCAGGTTGGCGAGACCGGAGAAGTCGCCGAATGCTGAATAGGTGCGCGGGTGGCGCATCGCGAGCATCAACGAGCACGTTCCGCCCTCGGACAAGCCGGCGATCCACCATTTCTGCGTTCCGACCGCAGCTGCAAAGTGGGTACGCACCCAGGAGACGACATCGGAGCTGAGATAGTTCTCGGTGCTCTTGCCATTCTTGGTACGGATACATTCCGAGTCCGAGCCTTGCGTTCCGTTGATGTCAGGCATGACGACAATCGGCGCTTCACCGTGGTGGGTGCTGGCAAATGCATCTTCGGTACTCACCAGTTTTCCGCGGACACTCGGCCAGTCCAAGGGTGCACCCGGCGTGCCATGCAGCAACTCGAGCACAGGTAGGTGCAGATGCGGATCGCGCACGGCGGCAGGAGGCAGGTAGAGGTAGGCCGGCCGCGGTGTGAAGCCATCCTTTGCCGGGATCACGACCCGTAGCAGCTTCGCACCGCCGGTGGGGTGCTGGAGCTTCAGGAGTTTCAGGTTCGGCTTCGGCTTCGCGTGCGGCGACGCGGACACCACCGACGGCGAGGACGGTGAAGGCAGTGAGGGCAGCGCGGACCCGGACGGGGCACTGCTGCAGCTGGCCAGCAGCGCAGCAGCAACCGTGATCAGGGCAGCTTTGCGGACTCGAGGACTTCTCACATCACTGATGACGATGCTCTCTTGTTTCAATGCTCACTTGTTTGCCGATTACTGGTCCATCAGATGAACGGGGCTGAACGCTAGCAACGCACCATGAAGCAACCCTGAGAATCCTGGTGTCGATCTCGGACTTGACGTAATTCGAACGCGTGTTCGATCATTGGGAGATGCCGCATGCTGTCGCTCCGACCTCCCGCGAGGACACGATCGCCCATCTGCAGAGTCTGCTGCAGCGCGAATCCGGTGGCCTCGCGGGGTCTCGGAGTCCCGGTCGACCCCACAAGTCAGGGCCCTGCGATTCAAACCTCACGATGATGCTCGGCCTGCCGGTGCATCCTGGTCTGCGCAGTAGTTTCCCCACCGGTCTGCGACACGGTGGCGTCTACACCCTCTCCGGCTCGACCACCGTGGCCATGGGCCTGTTGGCCGAACCGACGAAGGCCGGCTCCTTCTGCGCAGCGGTCGGACTACCTAATTTCAGCGTCGAGGCGGCATTGTCGTGGGGCACCGATCTGGACAAGCTGGTCCTGGTGCCGCATCCCCCGGCGCAGGACTGGGTCAGCGTCATTGCCGCCCTGACCGAGATCACAGATCTGATCCTCGCCGGCCGCCCACCGCATGTCACACCCGGTGAGGTGGAGCGGCTGCACGCCCGCTTACGCACTCGTCGTACGACGTTGGTCGTGGCCGGCGCATGGCCGCGGGCCGTAGCCCATATTGATGCCGTGACCACCGGGTGGGACGGCCTGGGGCAAGGCCACGGAGTGCTACTGGGCCAACGGGTGCAGATCACCGTCACCGAGCAGCACCGGCAACGCACCCAGGACCTGAACTGGCCGGTCGCGGCATGAGAGCCATGGGAGCCATGGGAGCCATGGGAGCCATGGGAGCCATGAGAACACTGCCTGCCACCTCGACACCCGTGCGGGTACTGGCCCTGTGGTGGCCCGGTTGGTCGCTGATCGCAGCCCGAGAAGCTGCCGGCACCCCACCTGAGGCACCTCTGGCGGTGGTGTCCAAGAGCATCGTGGTCGCCCGCTCGGCAGCCGCGGCCGCAGAAGGTGTCACCGAAGGCCTGCGGATCAGGCATGCCCAGGCCCGATGCCCCGACCTGCAGGTGCTCACCTACGACGTAGGCATCGAGCAGCGGGCCTTCGAGCCGGTGCTGCGGATCATCGAGACGCACGCGCCGTTGGTGCAGGTGATCCGTCCGGGGCTGGCCGCAGTGCGCGCCGGCGGCCTTACCCGGTTCTACGGCTCCGAAGCCGCGGCGGCAGACGTCCTGGCCGGGGCCGTGCAGGAGGAATTCGAGCACGACGTGCGGATAGCGGTCGCCGACGGTCTGTTCGCTGCCGAGCACGCGGCGTACGCCACCACCGGCGACGTGCCGTGGCGACAACTGCCACCGGGTGAGTCCGCCCGCTTCCTCGCCCGGCTACCGGTGACCGTTCTCGCTCCTGCAATCGGCGACTCACGCATGCCGAACACATTGCGACGTCTGGGTATTCGCCACCTCGGCGATTTGGCGGCACTCCCCCGCAGTGACGTACACGCCCGCTTCGCAGCAGCCGGCCTGCATGCGCATCAGCTCGCGTGCGGGCACGACGCACCCACCATCTCGCCGCGCTCGGTGCCGCTGGACCTGGACCTGCGCATCGTCTGCGATCCGCCGACGGTCGATATCGAACCGTTGATCGCGCACTGCACCGCTGCCGTAGACCGCCTCGTCACTGCGTTGATGGAACACGCATTGATCTGCAACCAGATCAGACTCGCCCTGCACACCGAGGGCGGACTGATCCATGAAAAACTCTGGCGGCATCCGTGGCAGTTCACTGCCGGCGAACTGTTGGATCGAATTCGTTGGCAATTGGATGAATTCGCCGCCGAAACCAGCGAGCGGTACGACGCCATCTCACTGGTGACGATGGCGCCGGAGTCGCTGGAGAGCGCCTCGCACCACGCCGAAGGTTTATGGGGTGACCGGCCGGACGAGCACGTGGTGCGCACCATTACCCAGTTACAGGCACGCCTCGGACACGATGCGGTGCTGTCGGCCAGCGTCGGCGGCGGCCGGTTGCTCGACGAACGCCGGGTGCTACGCCCGTGGGGTGAAGCAGTCCCCGCACCGGCAGGGCGCCGCACCGATCAACCATGGCCCGGGTCACTTCCCGGACTGTCTCCTGCAACCGTCTTCACCCAGGCCCAACCTGCCTCGGTGCGGGGCGCCGATGGCAGCACCGTGCGTGTCAGCGAGCGCGGGAGTCTGTCGACACCACCGGCCACTCTGCAATGCAGCGACGCGCCCGCCCGGCACATCGCCGCCTGGGCCGGACCGTGGCCGATACAACAGCGCTGGTGGCGAAATCCTCTGACCATCCATCGTTTTCAATTCGTCGACGACTGCAACCAGGCCTGGCTGCTACTGACCGGCGGCGGACTCTGGTGGGTCGAGGCCCGGTATGACTGAGCGTTCACGGAAGGGTTGCAGCAATGGGGTTCAGTAATCCGCCGATCCCGTGGTCGGAGCTGGAACGACTGCTGTCCGAAGGCACCCGGCCCACCACAAGCACCGGCAACCGGTCCTCGTACACCGCCGACGGCGGTGACGGGCCGGCGTTCTCGCGCAAGCGCAAACCCTTCCGGGCTCCCGAACAGCTGACCGAAGAGTCGGCCGACCCACCGGCCGACGACGGACCCTTCGTGCCGTACGCCGAGTTGCATGCCCATTCCCACTACAGCTTCCTGGATGGGGCCTCCTCCCCCGAGGACCTGGTCACCGAGGCCGTCCGGCGGCGGTTGCGCGGTATCGCACTGACCGACCACGACGGGCTGTACGGCGTGGTGCGGATGGCCGAGGCAGCAGAAGGTTTCGGCGGGATCGAGACTGTGTTCGGCGCCGAACTGTCGCTGGACCTACGCACTGCGCAGAACGGCATACCCGACCCCGAAGGCAGTCATCTGCTGGTGCTGGCGCGCGGACAACAGGGTTACCACCACCTCGCCGCAGCCCTCACCGACGGTCATCTGGCACCCGGTGCGGAGAAGGGCCGGCCGATCTACGACCTGGGTTCGCTGGCCGATACCGCCGCCGGTGACTGGATGGTGCTCACCGGCTGCCGCAAGGGGACGGTACGACAAGCCCTGGAACGTGCCGGCGATGACGCGGCATTGGAGCAGGTACGTCATCTGCAGGATTTGTTCGGGGCCGCCAACGTGCTGGTCGAGCTGACCGATCATGGCGATCCGCTCGACAGCCTGCGTAACGACCGGCTCGCTGCGATCGCCCGACGCGCGGGCGTCGATACGGTGGCAACCAATGCCGTGCACTACGCGACCCCCGAAAACTTCCGGTTGGCCAGCGCATTGTCGGCGGTGCGCGCCCGCCGCAGCCTGGAGGATCTGGACGGGTGGCTGCCGAGCAGCGACCAGGCTCATATCCGCAGCGGCGCCGAGATGCAGGCACGATTCGCGCGCTTCCCCGGAGCGGTCGAGCGCACCGCTGACATCGCTGCCGATCTGGGCTTCCGGTTGCGCTCGGCCAGTCCCCGGCTGCCCCGCCAGGAGGTACCGGACGGGCATACCCCGATGAGCTGGTTGCGTGAGCTGACCTGGCAGGGCGCCGAACAGGCGTGGAAAGAAGTGACACCCGCCCACCGCGAGCGCCTCGAACACGAGCTGCGGGTCATCGAGGCCAAGGACTTCCCGGGTTACTTCCTCATCGTGCATGAGATCGTCAGCTTTGCCCGACAGCGCGAGATCCTCTGTCAGGGAAGAGGATCCGCGGCTGCATCAGCCGTCTGCTACGCACTGGGCATAACCGTCATCGACCCGATCTTCTACGGTCTGCCCTTCGAGCGGTTCCTGTCCGAGCTACGCGAAGAAGCACCCGATATCGATGTCGATTTCGACTCCGGGCGCCGCGAGGAGGTCATTCAGCACGTCTACGCCAAATACGGCCGTCGCAATGCTGCGCAGGTTGCCAACGTGGTGACCTACCGCCCCAAGAACGCCGTCCGCGATATGGCCAAAGCGCTCGGATACAGCCAGGGTCAACAGGACGCCTGGTCCAAACAGGTCGAGCGCTGGGGTGGACAGATCGCGAGTGACACCCACGACATCTCCCCCGCGGTCGTGCAACTCGCGCAACAGGTACTGACTTTCCCCCGACACCTCGGCATCCACTCCGGCGGCATGGTGCTGACCGATGAACCGGTCGGCAATGTCTGCCCGATCGAACCCGCCCGGATGACCGACCGCACTGTCCTGCAGTGGGACAAGGACGACTGCGCATGGATGGGGCTGGTCAAATTCGACCTGCTCGGTCTCGGAATGCTCGCCGCTGTGCAACACACCTTCGACCTGGTGAAGAAGCACTTCGGGCAGGTATGGCGGATGCAGACGATCCCGCGTAACGAGCCGGGCGTCTACGACATGCTCTGCCGGGCGGATTCGATCGGGGTCTTCCAGGTGGAGAGTCGCGCGCAGATCGGCACCCTGCCCCGCCTGAAACCACGCTGTTTCTATGACCTGACCGTCGAGATCGGGTTGATCCGACCCGGCCCGATCCAGGGCGGCGCGGTACACCCGTACATCCGTCGGCGTACCGGCGAGGAAGCCATCACCTACCCGCATCCGCTACTGGAAAGCGTGCTGGAACGGACGCTGGGCATTCCGCTCTTCCAGGAGCAGCTGATGCAGATGGCCACCACGGTCGGTAACTGCACCCCGGCCGACGCCGACCTGCTGCGGCGGGCAATGGGCTCCAAGCGCGGGGTCGAGAAGATCGAGACCCTCAAAGCCAAGTTGTACGACGGGATGGCCGCCAACGGGATACCCCCCGACACCGCCGATGAGATCTACAACAAGATCGAAGCATTCGCGAACTTCGGCTTTGCAGAGTCGCACTCGCTCAGTTTCGCGGTGCTGGTCTACGCCAGTTCCTGGCTCAAACTGCATTACCCGGCAGCGTTCCTGGCGGCCCTGCTGCGAGCGCAACCCATGGGGTTCTACTCACCACAGACCCTGGTGGGTGACGCCCGGCGGCACGGGGTCGCGGTACTGCCACCCGATATCCACCGCTCGAATGTGTACGCCGACCTGGAGGCAGAGACGGACGCGGCAGCAGGCGGTGATCACGCCGATGGCGGCGGGATGGACTCCTGCCTGCACGACTACGCGCAGGAGCAGATCGGCGGGTTCGATGCGACTGCCCCACCGGACACCGACCGGCACCGCCGCGACCAGAAGCACAGCGTGCGTCTGGGACTGGACGACGTGTCAGCGCTCGGCCAGGACGTCGCGGAGCGGATCGTCACGTGCCGCGAGCGTGGCGGTCGATTCACCGATCTCAGCGACCTGGCTCGGCGGGCTGAACTGGATACCGAACAGATGGAGGCTCTGTCGCTCGCGGGAGCACTTGACGAACTGTCCGGATCACGACGCGGCGCCCTGTGGCAGTCCGCCGACGCGACAGCCGTCAAGCAGGGCCAACTCGACATCAATGTGCCCTACCAACCGCCGCTACTGCCCGAGCTGACCCTGGGTGAGCTGCTGATCCACGACCTGCAGGCGACCGGCATCAGCCCGGCGGATCACCCCATGCAACACAGCCGGGCAGTGATGCGGGAGCGGGGTGTGCTGCGTACCCGCGACCTGCTCACCATGGAGTCCGGGCGGCGGATCGAAGTGGCCGGCGTGGTGACCCACCGGCAGCGACCGGCCACCGCCAGCGGCATCACCTTCCTCAACCTGGAGGACGAGACCGGATTGATCAACATCATCTGCAGCCGAGGCGTCTGGCACCGCTACCGGGTCGTGGCGAGATCGGCACCCGCGATGATCATCCGCGGCATCCTGGAACGCTCTCCGGAGAACATCGTCAATATTGTCGCGGACCGACTGGAGAAGCTGCCGATCAATGTGGAGCTGACCTCCCGCGACTTCCGCTGAATGCCCAGGGAACACCCATATATGTCTTTTCGCTGTTAGATTCGGCGCCAGTTGACTGCCAGGCCACAGCGAGAGAGGTATGCGATGTCACTACGGGGTGACCTGCTACGACGCAAGCCCATCGCGAAGGTCGATGAAGAATCCGGGGATGGAGGGTTGGCCCGAACCATCGGGGTCTTCCAACTCACCATGTTCGGCGTCGGAGCCACCATCGGCACCGGCATCTTCTTCATCATGTCCGAGGCCGTTCCGGTCGCCGGGCCGGCGGTGATCTTCTCATTCGTCATCGCCGGTGTCGTCGCAGGTCTGACAGCTCTGTGTTACGCCGAACTGGCGAGCGCCGTGCCGGTATCGGGTTCGTCCTACTCCTACGCCTACGCCACCCTCGGCGAGCTGCCGGCGATGGTCGTCGCGGCCTGTCTACTGCTCGAGTACGGCGTGTCCTCGGCAGCGGTTGCGGTGGGCTGGTCGCAGTACGTCAACGAGCTGCTCAACAACTTCTTCGGCTTCAAACTGCCGGAGGCGATCTCGCAGGCACCGGATGCCGGCGGTTTCATCAACCTACCGGCCGTCGTGCTGATCGCGCTGTGTGCGCTGCTCCTGCTGCGCGGCACGAGCGAATCCGCCAAAGCCAACACCATCATGGTGCTGATCAAGCTGACGGTGCTGGGCATGTTCATCGTGGTCGCGTTCTTCGGCTGGGACTCCAACAACTTCGCCGACTTCGCGCCGTTCGGCGTCGGCGGCGTGACCACGGCGGCCGGGGTCATCTTCTTCTCCTACATCGGCCTCGACGCGGTCTCCACAGCCGGAGAAGAGGTCAAGAACCCGAGCCGGACGATGCCGCTGGCCATCATCAGCGCCCTGATCATCGTCACGACCGTCTACCTGCTCGTTGCACTGGCCGCGATCGGCGCCCAGGCCAGCGGCAAGTTCAAGGACCAGGAAGCCGGTCTGTCCGCGATCTTGCGGGCCGTCACCGGATCGTCGGTGCCGGCCACGATCCTGGCTGCCGGCGCGGTGATCTCCATCTTCAGCGTCACCCTGGTGACCATCTACGGTCAGACCCGGATTCTGTTCGCGATGTCCCGTGACGGGATGGTCCCCGCGATCCTGAGCCGGGTGAACCGCCGCACGCTTACCCCGGTTCCCAACACGATCATGGTGGCCTGCATCATCGGTCTGCTGGCCGGACTGCTGCCGATCAGCTTCCTCGCCGAGATGACGAGCATCGGTACCCTCATTGCCTTCATCGTCGTATCGGCGGGCGTCATCATCCTGCGTCAGCGTGAACCCGACCTGTTGCGCGGCTTCAACGTGCCGGGGTACCCGGTGACCCCGATCCTCGCGATCCTCGGCTGTCTCTGGATCATCACCAGCCTGCGAATAGTGACGATCCAGGTCTTCGTCGGCTGGGCAGCGATAGTGCTCGTCTGGTACTTCACCTACGGCCGCAAGCACGCCACGCTGAACAACCAGCCATCCGCCGGGCCAGTATCCGAGGACCGGTCATGACGCTGCTGGTCGGCTGCCCGGTGGAGGGTTCGTCCACCGGCGCCATCCGGTTGGCGGTGATGCTGGCCCGCCCCGGGGAGAACCTGGTGGTCGTTGCGGTGCTCTCCAACCCATGGACACCGGGGATGGCCCGGGTCGATTCGGAGTACCAGTCCTTCCTCGATGCACGCGCAGACGATGCCCTGGAACAGGCGCGGTCCGAGCTGCCCGGCGACGTCAGTGCGACCTTCGTCCGGCGTCATGCCCGCTCCGTTTCCGCCGGTCTGCTCGAGGTTGCCGAACACCACGATGCCCGGCTGATAGTCCTCGGGTCCTCGACCTCGGGCATGCTGGGCCGCGTTGCCCTCGGCGGTGTCGGCGAGCGTCTGCTGCATAGTTCGCCGCGACTGGTCGCGCTGGCCCCTCGCGGATTCCGATGTACTGCCGCCCGCGTCACCCGGGTGACGGCGGCTTACGGCGGTGGTGAACAGAGCGAACACCTGGTGCTCGCCGCTGCAGCCCAGGCTGAACAGATCGGCGCGGCACTGCGACTTGCCTCCTTCGCGGTGCGACCGAGGTCTACGATCCTCGCGGGCATCGGTAGCCGCGGCGAGGACGGCGTGGTGCAGGAGTGGATGCATGAGATGGCGAAACGAGCGCGTGAGACCGTCGCCGTGGTCGCGCAGCTGCCGCAGCCGCCGAGTATCGATCCGTCGCAGATCGGTCGGGGCATCACCTGGGAGGACGCGATGAACGACGTCGAGTGGATCGACGGGGATGTCCTGGTCGTCGGGTCCAGCAACCATGGTCCGTTGGCTCAGGTTTTCCTGGGGGCACGTGCCTCGAAGATCATCCGGCACTGCCCCGTGCCGGTAGTCGTCGTACCCAGAGGTCAGGCGCCGGTCCAGCGCAACGTTGTGTGAACGGGTGCGCTCTATGGGGCGCACCCGTTCACACAACTTTCAGCGGGCAGCAGCGACGAGTGCTTCGAACAGTCGCAGGTCCTCACCTTGCTCGGGATGCCACTGGACACCGAGCCGCCAGCGGGCCGCCGGGTCGTGCAGACCCTCGATGACGCCGTCCTCGGCGCGCGCGACCACGTCGTATCCGGGAGCGGTCGCCACGCCCTGGTGGTGATAGGTCGGGCAGGACACCTGCGGTCCGAGCAGGTCCGCGAGCACTGTCCCGGGCTCGGTGATCACCCGGTGGGTGGACCACACCCCTGGTGACGGGCAGTGTTCTTCGTGGCCGACCACGTCCGGAAGGTGCTGGATCAACGTGCCGCCCGCCTGCACCGCCATGATCTGCATGCCCCGGCAGATACCCAGCGTCGGTAGATCGATCTCTGCACTGACCGCTGCGAGCGCGAGCTCGCTGCCGTCCCGGTCCGGACGGGCCTGCTGCGCGGACCCGTCCGACGTGGCCCCGTAGCGGGACGCCTCGACGTCGGCGCCGCCGGAGATGATCAACCCGTCGAGAACGCCCAGCACCTGCCGCGCCCACGCCGCATCGGCGTCCGGCATCGGTGGAATCACCACGGGTAGCCCGCCGGCGGCAATAACCTTTTCGGCGTACGTCGCGGGCAGCGTCACACTGAGCTGCCCGCGCCACGGAGCGCGGTCCACCGGCTCCAGATACGACGTGATGCCGATGACCGGTCGGTGCGGTGACCGGTTACTCACAGCGCGTCACTCACAGCGGAGTGACGTACGCGTTGGAGATGCCACCGTCCACCAGGAAGTCGGTCGCCGTGATGAAACTGGACTCATCGGAGGCCAGGAAGAGCACCGCGTTGGCGATCTCCTCCGGCTCGCCGAAGCGCCCCACGGGGATGTGCACCAGTCGTCGGGCAGCGCGTTCGGGGTCGGAGGCGAACAGCTCCTTGAGCAGCGGGGTGTTCACCGGGCCCGGACACAACGCATTGACGCGTACTCCTTCACGCGCGAACTGCACCCCCAGCTCGCGCGACAGGGCAAGGACCCCGCCCTTGCTCGCGGTGTAGGAGATCTGCGAGGTGGCTGCCCCCATGATCGCCACGAACGACGCGGTGTTGATGATCGAACCACGCTTCTGCTCCAGCATGTAGGGCAGCGCTGCCTTGCAGCACAGATAGACACTGGTCAGGTTCACCTCCTGCACCCGCCGCCACGCCTCGATGCCGGTGGTCAGAATCGAGTCGTCGTCGGGCGGGGAGATGCCGGCGTTGTTGAACGCGACATCCACGCTGCCGTAGGTGGAATTGGCAGCCGCGAAGAGCACCCCCACGTCATCTGCGTTCGTGACGTCGCACCGCACGAACAGACCCTCGACCTCATCCGCGACGCGCTCACCGGAATCAACGTCGACGTCGCCGATGACGACCCGCGCGCCCTCCTGCGCGAACCGTCGCACGGTGGCGAGACCGATCCCCGAGCATCCTCCGGTAACGACCGCGACTTTACCTTCGAGCCTTCCTGGCATGAGTACCCTTCTCTCTCAGATTGCTTCGTAGTCAGAGTTCAGTGGAGATGAAGACGTTCTTGGTTTCGGTGAATGCCGCGAGCGCATCCGGACCCAGCTCGCGGCCGAGTCCGGAGGACTTGAAACCACCGAACGGCGTGGAGTAGCGCACCGCGGAGTGGGAGTTGACCGACAGGTTCCCGGCCTGCACTCCGCGGGCCACGCGTAGTCCGCGACCCAGATTGTCGGTCCAGATCGATCCCGCGAGTCCGTATGCGGTGTCGTTGGCCTTGGCGATCGCGTCGGCTTCGTCCTCGAAGGGCAGCACCGCGACAACGGGCCCGAACACCTCGTCGCGCCAGACCGCATCCTGCACCCCACCGGGCAGCACGACGGTCGGCGGGTACCACCAACCCGACCCGCCCGGTGCTTCGCCACGAAAAGCGATATCGACGTCGGCGTCCTCAACGAAACCGATCACCCGATCGCGCTGCGCTGACGAAATGAGGGGGCCCATGTCGGCATCACCGACCTGGGCTGGATCTGCGACCTTGACTGCTTGCACTGCCGGTTCGAAGTGCTCCATGAACCGGTCGAAGACACTACGCTGCACCAGGATCCGACTACGCGCGCAGCAGTCCTGGCCGGCGTTGTCGAAGACGGCTCCCGGCGCGGCAGCAGCAGCCGCCTCGACGTCGCAGTCGTCGAAGACGATATTTGCGTTCTTGCCGCCCAGCTCCAGTGTCACCCGGGTCAGGTCGTTGGAGGCCAGTGCCATGATGCGTTTGCCGACCGCGGTGGAACCGGTGAAACACACCTTGCGCACGTCCGGGTGCGTCACGAATCGTTCTCCGACAACGGCTCCCTCACCTGGGATGACGTTGAAGACTCCCTCGGGCAGGCCGGCCTCCAGAGCCAGCTCGGCGAGCCGCAATGCAGTGAACGGCGTCAGCTCGGCCGGTTTGAGGACGACGGTGTTACCTGCAGCGAGAGCGGGCGCGAAACCCCAGCCGGCAACGGGCATCGGGAAGTTCCAGGGCACGATGATGCCGACCACGCCGAGCGGCTCGTGGAATGTCAGGTCGATCCCCCCAGCGACCGGAATCTGCCTGCCGCACAACCGCTCTGGCGCTGCCGCGTAGTAGTGCAGCACGTCGCGGACGTTGCCCGCCTCCCAGGTCGCATTGCCTCGGGTATGCCCCGCGTTCTCGATCTCCAGATCAGCCAACTCGCCGACGTGCGCATCGACGACGTCGGCAAAACGTCGCAGCAGTCGCCCGCGGTCGACCGGTGCGACCGCCGCCCACGAGGGTGCGGCTGAGGCGGCCAGCGCAATGACTGCGTCGGCCTCCTCGAGGCTGGCGTGCTCGATCGAGCCGATTGCCTGCTCGGTGGAGGGGTTGATGACGTCGTACGAAGTGCTCACAGTCGCTCGAATCCTCGCTTGCGTTCCCAATCGGTTACCGCCGCAGCGTAGGCGGCTACTTCTACCTCGGCGGCGTGAGCGTAGTGCTCCACCACGTCGTCGCCGAAGGCGGCCCGCGCGACCTTCGAAGCAAGGAGCAACTCGCGTGCCTCGCCCAGCGTCGACGGCACCTTGTCCTTGTCGCTGGCATAGGCGTTCCCCTCGAACGCCGCCTCCAACTCCAGCTCATGTTCGATGCCGTAGAGACCACCCGCGAGCATCGCAGCCGTCGCCAGGTAGGGATTCGCGTCACCACCGGGGATTCGATTCTCCAACCGCAGCGACGACCCGTGACCGACGACCCGGAAGGCGCAAGTGCGGTTGTCCCGGCCCCAGGCAACCGCCGTAGGAGCGAAGGAACCGTCCGCAAAACGCTTGTAGGAGTTGATATTCGGGGCGTAGAAGTACGTCAGTTCACGCGCTGTCGCGATCATGCCCGCGAGGAACTGGTCGAAAAGCACGCTGTGCCCGCCCGGACGGGAGTCGTCGGCACAGACAAGCTCCCCCTCAGCGCCTCGCAGCGACATGTGGATATGGCAGCTGTTGCCCTCACGCTCGTCATATTTGGCCATGAAGGTCAGGGACTGCCCGTGCTGAGCAGCGATCTGCTTGGCCCCGGTCTTGTAGATGACGTGGTTGTCGCACGTGCGCGTCACCTCGTCGAAGAGGAAACCGATCTCGTGCTGACCCAGATTGCACTCGCCTTTGGCGCTCTCGACGACCATCCCGGCGGCCCACATCTGATTGCGGATATCGCGTAGCAGCGGCTCGACCCGACTGCCGCCGAGCACCGAGTAGTCGATGTTGTACCGGTTTGCGGGCGTCATGGCGACGTACTGCTTGTCCCAGGCCTGTTCGAAGGTCTCTTCGTAGACGTTGAACTCCAGCTCGGTACCCGCGAATGCCGTCCAGCCAGCAGCAGACGCGCGCTCCACCTGGGCACGCAGCACCGAGCGTGGAGCCTGCCGCACTGCGCCGGAGCCGTCGATCCAGGCGAGATCGCACTGGATCGTCGCGCAGCTGGGCTCGGCCGGGGTGCGGCGCAATGTCGAGAGATCCAGCTCGAACAGGAAGTCGCCGTAGCCGCGCTCCCAAGAGGTCATCTCATAACCATCGATGGTGTTCATCTCGACATCGACGGTGAGCAGATAGTTGCACCCTTCGGTCGCGCCCTTCAGGGCGTGATCCAGAAAGTAGTGCGCGTGCAGGCGTTTGCCCTGCAGCCGACCCTGCATATCGGTGAAAGCGACGATGACGGTGTCGATGGACCCTGCCTCGATCTGCGTTCGTAACTCATCCAGCGTGAATTTCGGTGCTGTCATGATCGTCCTCTTCTGGAGGTGGTTCGCGGGACGCCGCTCATCCGAGCAGCCCTTTCAAGAGCTCTCCGGTCGCGTCACAGTGCTCGCGCATTGCGTCGGCTGCCTGCCGCCCGGCTCCGTGCAGCACCGCGTCGACGATGCGGTGGTGCTGGTTGTGCGAATGGTTGATGTTCCGCGGCAGCACCGGGATCGCTGCGAGCAGGTCGCCGAGAGCCGCCTGCGCCTGGGTGACCGCATCCACCAGCATCGAACTGCCCGACAGGGTGGCCAGTGCAAGATGCAGCCGGGAATCGGCGATGCGGTGCTCGGCGGAGCCGATGTCGCCGCGGGTGTCGGCCAGGCACGACGTGAGCCACGCCCGTTGTTCGCCGTCCAACGGTTGCCGGGCGGCCAGTTCGACCGCGCCCGGCTCGACGACCCGACGGAACGCCAGCACATCGGCCACGTCGTACTCGCTCACCGGCCGCACACCGACCAGGCTCGTACCGTCGTAGGTCACGACAGTGCCACCGCCCCGCCCACGCGTGGTGTGCACGAGGCCCGCTTCGCGAAGGGCCGCAATGGCATCACGCAAGGTCATCCGGCTTACCCCGAGTCGCTCGGACAGCTCCCGCTCGGGGGGCAGCTGCTCGCCGTCCGCGAAGACCCCAAGCCGGATCGCGGTGGCGAGTTGCCCGACCACTGCCTCGAAGACGTTGCCCACTGCGGGATGCAGAGTTGCCTCCTGCAAGCCCCTTCGGGGTAGGTCGTGCGGCGCCGCGGTCACGCGGACAGTCTTCCGATCACGCCCCCGGACGTCAATGGTCCGAAATCACACCTTTCTTTCCAGATTCCGTAGACGCCACGATTCCTGTGGGTCTAGCCTCGCGCTCAACGACTCTCGACACCAGGAGCCACCCATGGCGCAAGAAGCCGCCGAAGACACCCCCCTCTCCGATGACGACGCGCTGCTCGCAACCCTCGGCTATAAGCAGGAACTGAGCCGAAGTTGGTCCAGTTTCTCCAACTTCGCGATCTCGTTCTCGATCATCTCGATCCTGGCCGGCTGCTTCACGACCTTCGGGCAAGCCTGGAACAACGGCGGTCCGGTCGCGATCTCTTGGGGCTGGCCGGTCATCTCCGCACTGATCCTCATCATTGGTCTAACGATGAGCGAACTGGTCTCCGCCTACCCCACCTCTGGTGGTATCTACTGGTGGGCATCGAAGATGGGCGGCCCAGCAGCCGGCTTCTTCACCGGTTGGTTGAACCTCATCGGCCTCTTGGCCGTGACGGCGTCCGTCGGGTACGGAGCGGCCACCTTCCTGGACCTCACGCTGGACACCGTGAGCACGTCGTGGGCCAAGCATTCAGGGCTCAAGGTGGTGTTCCTCATCTTCGTCGTCATCATGGTGCTCGGGGCTTTGGCGAACATCTTCAGCAGTCATCTACTGGCCGTCATCAACAACATCTCGGTCTGGTGGCACGTCGCGGGCGCAGCCTTCATCATCGGGATTCTGTTTCTGATCCCGAACAAACACCAGAGCGCGAGTTTCGTCTTCACCGACCGGATCAACAACTCCGGGTACCTCGACAACAAGTACTGGTTCCTCGTACTCCCCCTCGGGCTGCTGCTGACGCAGTACACGATTACCGGGTTCGACGCCTCAGCCCACCTGTCGGAAGAAACCCAGGGAGCAGCAAAGGGTGCCGCCCAAGGCATCTGGCGCTCTATCTTCTACTCCGCGATCGGCGGATACGTGCTCCTGCTCGCGTTCCTCTTTGCGGTACAGGACCCGGCCGCCGTGACGAAGGGCGGCGGCGCGGTCGATCTCATCTTCGGCCAGGCGCTACCGCAGAAGTGGCACTTCGTGGTGCTGTTCATCGCCACGGCCGGCCAACTCTTCTGCGCCACCGCCTGCCTCACCAGCGCGTCCCGGATGACGTTCGCGTTCAGCCGTGACCGCGGTATTCCGGGGTCCACCTGGCTCGCCAAGGTCAACCCGCGCACGCACATCCCAGCAAACGCCGTCGTCTTCGTGGCCGTGATCGGCGTTCTCATCACGTTGCCCGCACTGGTGGAGGTCGACGTCAACGGCGCCCCGGTGCCGGTGGCCTTCTACGCGGTGACCTCGGTAGCCGTCATCGGTCTCTATCTCGCGTTTGCGATCCC
>JALYUK010000084.1 GCA_030853805.1 Actinomycetota bacterium
CGCACATCCCAGGTAGGACCGAGCTGAAACGTCCGGTCTCCAGGATGGCGTACTGATCGCTCGAATTCCATCGCGTAGACCGCGCAGGAATCGCTTCTTCCCGCGGCGATCGCCACTCTGCAGCAAACGCTTCCAGGAACGTCTAGCACTCGAACGAAGTGCCCTCCGGTTCTCATCTGATCGCCATGGGCGACGACGCATGATTCGCCTCTGACGTGAAGCAGACCTGATATAGCATTTTGTATCAATAAGGTGATACGTTTTCGATATGACGATTCTCCCAGCGGGCCACGAGATGTCCTCGGTGTGGTTCTGGTGGCGCTTACAGGTCGCCGGGACCTTGATCGGCTTGCCTGCCATCGCGATCTTGATCACGGTGTGGTGGTCAACGCACCGGCGTCGAGTCGACTTTTCCGACCGCCCGGCACGTCGGGTTTTCTACGGGCGCCTGGGCGGACTCGGTGTTGGCGTCATCGCTGGAATGGCTGCGTGGCGGTTCTATTTCGGGTTCGAGACGTCGTTCGTCATCGCGGGGTATCTGATGGGTGTTCTCCTCGGAGAGCTGTTGGCCGCCCCGAAACCCAATGGCCCGGTGCGCATCGCGTCGCTACGACCGAGGACAGGTCGCAGCTACGTGCCCCGTTGGCCGACCCGGGCGGCCGTGGCGGCTGCTCTGGTCACCGCCGTATCGCCGCTGCTGTTCGCCCTGCTGCCGCGCTTGCATTACGCCTCTTACACGGGACTACCGGCAGGAACAGCCACGTGGCCCACCCTGACCATCAGTGCGTCGCTCGCGCTCGGGGCGATCGGCGTGCTCCTGGTCGGGGCGGCGGTGGTGGAGCGGCTAATTGCCCTACCACCGGTCACGATAGATCGCCCGATCAGCGAACGGGCCCGCAGCAACAGTGTCCGCGCAGCAGTCGGAGCAGTCCTGGGCATCGAATTGCTCCTACTGGCCTACACGATGTTCGGCGCCTCGCTCGGGTTCCACACTCCCTATCCTGATGCTGACCTCTCGCCCGGCTGGGTCGTGGCAGGCTGGGCTTTCACCGTGCTGGACTGGGGCGGAACCATCCTGATGATCATGTCCGTTGTCGTGGCATGCGCGCTGGGACGGTGGCGCCGTCCACCAGCCGTGCAATCGGCCACCACCAATCCGCACCCGACGCCCGCGTGAGCGACGCATCGCCACCGGCGGGCTCGGCGACCAGTCTGCGTATCGACCTGGCCTCCCCTGTTCCGGCCTACGAACAGCTCCGATCACAGCTGACCGGCCTGATCGAAACAGGCGCATTGGCGCCGGGAGATCGACTACCACCCGTACGTCAGCTGGCAGCCGACCTGGGGCTGGCCGGTGGCACCATCGCCCGCGCTTACCGCGAGCTGGACCACGCCGGCCTCGTGCAAGGCCACGGCCGCCGCGGCACGGTGATCAAGCCTCGTCCCGCCCAGGACACAGCAGCGAAGGCCCGACATGCTGCATTGGCCAGCGCCGCCGACCGACTCGCCGCGACCGCCCGGTCGCAGAACCTCAGCGACGACGCGGCACTCTCGGCGTTACACGCTGCGCTCGCCCGACTGCAACCCGCCTGAGGCAGGTGCATCGTGCGCTGTTGTCCGCCCGGTCGCTTCCGTCCGTCCCGCCTCGAAACCGCACCTCACCGACGGAACGTCAGGTACGCGCCTTCTCGCACAAGCGCAGCCAGACCTCGCTCGGAGTGGGGTATGCCGGAACCGCTTGCCAGAGTTGCTCCACCGTCAGGCCGGCCGTCACGGCAATGGTCGCCGGATACAACTGATTGCCAGCGCCGGGTCCCGCAAAAGTCGCAGCCAGCACGACTCGGGTGCGCTCATCCACCAACAGCTCAGCGGTGCCCGCGTCGTCGTCGCGCTGTACCGCGGTGCCCGCCACCGCCATCGACAGCCGAACGCAACGGACGTCGTATCCCGCTTCGTGCAACGCGGCCTCGGAGCGTCCGACCGAGGCGACCTCCGGCCGGGTGAAGATGACCTGTGGCACTGCGTCGTGATCGGCGGCCGCAACGTATCGCGCGCCTTGCAGGGACTCTCCGAGAGCGCTTGCCGCGATGACGTCGCCACAGACCCGTGCCTGGTATTTGCCCTGGTGGGTGAGTAGTGCCCGGCCGTTGACATCGCCGACAGCGAAGAGCCAGTCACCCTGCACGCCGAGGACGCGCATCGCATCGTCGACGGGGATGAACCCGTGCGATGAGGACAGATCGGTCAGCCCCACAACGCCGAGCCCGAGGTCATCGGTCGAGGCGGCACGACCGGTCGCGGCAAGGACTTCGTCGACCTCCACGACGTACCCGCCGTCTGTGCCCCGGGTGCTGGTGATCGTCACGGGTCCACCATGTATCCGGCCGTATCCGGTGCTTTCCGGAGCCTCTCGGGTGACTCGCGACGGAGACGTACCAAGCTGCACGTCGACCCCGGCCGAGCGCAGACCGTCGAGGACCGCTTCGGCCGCGAACTTCGCGACGTTCTGCAGCAGGCGGTCGTCACGGACCAGGAGCGTCACCTGCGTACCGAAGGAGGCGAACCACGTCGCCGCTTCGCATGCCACGACACCGCCGCCGATGATTGCCAGGCGCTGCGGCACTTCATGGACATTCGTGGCGTCCCGCGACGTCCACGGCAGAGCGGCGTCGAGACCCTCGATCGGTGCGATCGAGGCATGCGAGCCCGTCGCGAGCACCACGGCCCGGCGCGCGCGTACGATCCGGCCGTCGACCTCGACCTCTCGCTCTGCGGTGAGTCGCGCATGGCCCCGCAGGACGTCGATGCCGATGCCCTGCGCCCAGTCGACCTGACTCGAGTCGTCCAGCCCATTGGTGAATGTCTCGCGGCGCGCCAGGGTCGCGTCGACATCGACGCTGTTAGCGTCCAGCAGCGACGCCACGCCGGGCACGTTCTGCGCGTGATGCAGCACGTCACCCGGTGTCAGTAGGGCCTTACTGGGCATACATGCCCAGTACGAGCATTCGCCGCCGACAAGTTCGCGCTCAATGATCACAGCCGACATCTCGCTGCCGGCGATGGCGTACTGAGCCGCGTTCTCACCGACAGCTCCACCCCCGACGACGATCACGTCGTACTCATCGATCTCTTGAGTGTTCTGCTCAGACGCCTGCGCGTCGGTCCGGTTCGACTTCACGATCTCAGGCTACGTGCCGCCCTGGCAGCGTGAGCGCTCATCAACCAGGTGGATGCGCCGTGATCAGTGGCTCACCGCGCAGCCGATGAGCGTCGGTGAACCGGCGGCGCAGCCTCATGTGGATGAAGATCAGGACCGATGTGAGCGCGGCGTATACGCACCACAACGAGGCGAACGAGCGCGTGTACAGGAGCGCGACCGCGATCAACCCCACCAGGTTGGCCACGCCGAAAACGATGATGGATCGGTAGCCCGACAGCACCGAGGGCCCCACCACAGCCACCACGTAGAACACCGCCACGATGATGCCGTGGCTCAACGGCAGGTTGTAGACCAGCGCGTGCCGATGGACGTCGATCGTCAGCGGGCCTTGTAGCAAGGAGTGCAGCAGGTCCGCCGACACCACGATCCCGATGGCCGCGAACGGGGCAACCCGTAATCGCGAACCTCGAGGCTCCAGCATCAGCACCGCGATCGGCACCAGAGTAGGTAACACGGGTAAGGCGAACAGCACATAGGAGAACGCGGCCGCCTGCTGGACGCACGGCGAGACCTGCCCCTGCTCCCCCGCCCATACCAGCGCTTCGATGAGCTGATGGAAGGCGAAGAGCAACGGCAGCGCTGCGAACGGGAGCTCGCGTTTGTGTCGGACCTCGCGCAGCGTCAGGACACCCACGGGCAGCAGTGCGGCACCGGAGACGAGGTCAGCTTGGATCGAGAAACACATGTCGTTGGTTCTCTCAGGCGGCGTCGATCGGACTGGAACCCTGAGGTGATCAAGTACCGCACGGCAGCGGCATTCCAGGAGCGGTCGCCAGCATCCTAGCCATCTCGAGGCGCCTATCGGGGTATCACCAGGCCAGGACCCTCAATCCCGAAGAGACCGAAAACCCCTCGAGCACAACGCCGCCGGAGTCATAGCGGCAATCTCTGCGCTGGGAACGACTGATTCACTGCGCTAGTGCGGACGCCCCTGACGGGGTGGGCGGCGGAGTGTCACCGTGCAACACGACAACCGGGCATCTGGCGTGCGCGGAGCATGCGGCGCTGACCGAGCCGAGCAGGAGCCCGGCGAAACCGCCATGACCCCGACTACCCACCACCAGCAGTTGGGCACTTCTGCTGGCCTCGATCAGGAGCTGCGCGGGATTGCCCTGGCGCACGGACAGCAGCAGCCCGGCTGGTCGGTGCGTACCGAAAACCTCTTCGATGGTCGCGGCCAGTACCTGCTGAGCGTCTGCGGCAGGGTTCCCGGTCGGTGGTGCACCGCCTGGCCCCGTGCTCATTACGCCAAATCGGGTGTGTGGCGCCCAGGCGATGACGGCTTCGACGGTGCCGGCGGTGGCATCCGCCAGGTATGCAGCCCATCGAAGCGCATGCCTGCTCGATTCGGAGCCGTCGACACCGACGACGACGCGCCGGCCATCGGGGTTTTCTGGTGCAGGGTCAGCGGGTTGAAGTGCGGTCATGATGATCCCGTCGCAAATTAGATCGATTGCCGATAGCCGAAGAACTCGTGGTCGTTGTTGTATCCGCCCAGGCCGGCGCCGACGTCGGAGAAGTGCTCGACGAATTCGACTCCTTTGAGCCATTTGACCATCTTGAAGCCGAGCTGGATCTCGTTGCGCAACCGCAACGGTGCTCCATGACCGAAGTCGAGCGGCGCATCATTCATGTCGTAGGCCAGCATCGTCAGGTGATGGCTCATCTGTTCGATCGGCTGCGCGTCGTAGTACAGACCACCGTCCGGGCCGAGCGCGTGCGAATAGAAGATCACCCACTTGGCCTCCGGCGCGGGCTGTACCAGGTCGATCAGGGTCTGCATCGACACCCCGCCCCATTTCGCGACTCCTGACCAACCTTGAATACAGAAATGCTGGGTGATCTGTTCATGATGCTCCAGAGCGCGTAGCTCGGCCAGGTCCAGCTCGACCGGGTTGGCGACCAGGCCGTTGACGCGCAAGGTGTAGTCGCGGAAGTCATCCTCCTGCAGCGCCAGGTAGGCCGCACCTTCCGGATACGCACCGTTGTGCCAGAAGTAGGGCGAGATGTCCTTCTCCGTGTACTGACCCGGTTTGGCATCGACGTGTTCGAAGAGCCGCTGAGCCGGGCCGACCAACGCAAAGCCGATACGTTGCACGATGCGCGGGTGCCGGTAGGTGAACGGGGTCGCCGCCACCCAGGCGACGATCAGGACGAGGAGGGCCAGCGAGAAGATTCCCACGCCCCACCACGAACCGTCGTTACGCGTAGCGAACATGTGGTTCAGGTTCTGTTGCGCGCCGGTTGTGATGACGAGGGTGACGTGGACGACGATGAAAAAGATGAACCAGCAGAAGACCAGGAAGTGCACCGACCGGGCGAACTGGATACTGAGCAGCGAGCTGACTCGTCGGAACCGCGTCGACAACGCCGGCGACATGCCGAGCCCGGCAATCAGCGCCAGCGGGGCGGCAATGAAGACGGTGGTGAAGTACGCGAGCAGCTGCAGCCCGTTGTACTGCGTCCACCCTGACTCGGTGGGCCAGTCGAGTGAGAGGTACTGGATCGCGACCGAGATCGCATTGGGGAAGACGTCCCAGTGCAGAGGAACGACGCGCAGCCATTGCCCCGTCACGAACAGCAGGACGTAGAAGACGATCCCGTTGATCAGCCACAGGACGTCGGTGCCGAGGTGCCACCATCGCGCGAGCCCGATGGAGTGCCGCTGGCCGGGCAGGCCGACACCGTCGGGAAGCGTGATCGAGTCCTGCTTCGCGGTGTAGAGCGGATCGGTGGGTACCGGTTTCTGGATGCGGAACCACTCTTTGCCGGGGGTGGAGTTGCGGGTCCAGTACAACCGCGGGTGGTCACACAGGATCGTGACCCCGGCTCGGATGATGAACAGCATGAAGAACAGGTTCAGGAAGTGCTGCCACGCCAACCACGCCGGGAAACCCACCGGGGTGTCCGCAGGCTGCTCGGACAACCCGGGGTAGTGCCGGATGAAACTGGCCACCCCGGAGTTCTGCCGCAAACCCTTCGCGACGGCGATACCGATCACCAGGAACAGCAGTCCGATCGGTACCAACCAGAGCAGGTTGAACCACTTGGACCGGCCGATTCGGATGCGGGGTGCCACCCCGTACTGCGGCGGCACACCACCGGCCCAGTCGGGCCCGACAGCATGGTGGTGGCGCGCGTCGAGCTCGGTCCGGAAGCTGGGAAAACGCTCCCCGGCTGCGGTGGGATCAGGCTTGATATCGGTCATACCCGCGATCTTCCAGCATGGTGTCGGAGGAGGCGCTGTGGGTGGGCCATTCTCGAACTGGCTGATCTACTCAGCGGACTCAAGGTACACCCCGACAGTTCCGCCAACGTTGCAGACGGCGAGCTGTTCAGACGGTGCCGTCAGGACGCGTCGCGGTCGATCGGACATGTCATGCACCGCGGTCCACCACGGCCGCGGCCCAGCTCAGATCCGACGACCGGGATCACGGTGATGCCCTGATCGGTGAGGTACTCGTTGGTGGTGGTGTTGCGTTCGTAGCCCATGACCACACCGGGGGAGATGGCAAGAAAATTGTTGCCGTCATCCCATTGCTCGCGCTGCGCGCCCATCTCGTCGATCGGCGTCCGCAACACCCGAACCTTGTCCACTCCGAGCGCGTCGGCGACGACAGGAAAGAGTGTCGCGTTCTCCTGCACCGTGTAGTCACCGCCGTCTCCGAGGGGGCGAAGCAGGAACGAACGCATCTCATCGGGAATGAGCGGGTAGACGCTGAAGGACTCCTGGTCCAGCATCGTCATGACCGTGTCCAGGTGCATGCACGAGCGGGTCTTCGGTAGTTCCACGACGATGACCCTGGATGCGGTGCCGGTCTGAAAAAGTCGTC
>JALYUK010000101.1 GCA_030853805.1 Actinomycetota bacterium
CCGCTCAGGAAGCGGACGTCGGAGACTCCTACCGCAGCGGCTGCCGCGCGTTGCTCGGCCTCTCGGATGGCGGGTACCTGATCGCGCGGGGTGTCATCGAAACCACCCTGGTCCCCGTAGGTACAGATCAGGTAGGTCACTTCGATCCCCGCGCGTGTCCAGGTGGCCGTGGTGCCGGCGGCGCCGAAGTCGGCGTCGTCGGGGTGGGCAACCACGACCAGGACACGATCGACATCGGCGGTGGGTAAGGGGTCGGGCATGGCAGCCTCCAGGGGTGAAACAGCGAGAAGGCCCGACGCTACGGGCTTCGCCCGTACTCGTGTGCGCTTTGCGGAGCATCCCGGTGAACGTTCCGCTGGCCGTGATGGTGTTCCCCGCAATGGAAATACGCGGGGTCGCGTTCAAGTAAACGCCGGTGCTGCCGGCCGAGGCCTGCGGCGTGGAAGCATGCCCTGCTGCTGAAGCGCCGATCACTGCGCCTGCTGCCCTTACCCCGACACCGACCGATACCGCGAAACGGCGCGTTCCAGGCATTCCAGACATCCCTCTTTTCTGTCGCCGTCAATCGCCGATCTATACGAATAAACGTCCGAAGAATCGCAGGGGATGGTTACGTTCTGGTCATGCTGCGGTGATGTTTCTGAAGCATGCTGAACGGGTGTAAAAAAGGCGGCCCACGCAGTCGGCGACGAAACCCTCGATGCCGAGAGCCACGCGATGATCGAACGGGTCAGTGCTGTCGATCAACACCCCGAGGCTGCTACAGCCAGAAGGTAGTGACCTGAACCCAGACCAAACCGAACTCACCTGCCGCCTCTCATGTCACTCACGGGCGACGTCGCAAAGGCAACGGCGTACCCGGAGCAACCTGGGCCTGGCGCTTGACATGGGCTACCGGGCCGAACCCGGATACGGGTACACCACTCGTCGTTCAGACCATCATGGGCAACACCAGCAGACCTTGTCCCCGGCGCACAAGATTTCCTCGCCGAAATCGACTCGGACACCGGCTATCTCAAAGACTGACGATTCACCCCCACTGTGTCTCGGCGAGCGATCAACCTACCGTGACGTTTTCCTCGTTTCAGCGAGATCGGTAGGCGTTGGCCCTGTGCTGGGTGTCGAGCACGATCACAGCGTGCTTGTCGTCAATAAGCTCGCAAAGCACGCGCCGGTCCCTGCCGAGGCGCGCTGTGGATACCGGTGAGCTCCTCGGTCAGCGCCTTACCGACGCGCTAGGGATTCCCTAGAAGAGGGCCTGTGATGAACTCCACCGCTCCCGCGGCCACATGGGGCGGGCGTCGATCGGCGAGAGCTCGTCGATCGGGCGCGGCGGTACCGAGTTCGAATGGTTCATTCACGAAACGTGGCGGTCCCGGATGAGAGCACGGGCCGCTTCGACTCTGTAAACCACATCACCTGCACGAACGGACTCAGGCGCCTCGGCCAGCGCGCACAGCGCTTCCGGGTCGGCCTTGACGTCCTCGGTCTCACGCCGAGCAAGGTAGTCCTCAATGGCATGAACCACTTCATGCTGCACGCTGCGGTGTTCTTCGGCAGCGTGCTGCGCGTAGGGCCTGATCTGCCTCAGCCGGTAGTTGAATTTCATAGCCATGACGTAATGGCCTCAAAATGCACCGTATCGGTTCATGCCTTGTCGTGAGTGGATCATCGACCGAGACGGCACGGTGGGCCCTGTCGACTCGCAAGTAGTCGGCCAGCAGGGATTATTCGGGTGTCAGATCGAGTTCGAAGGCGTCACTGATCGCGCGGGCCAGTGCGGGTTCTTGGTCGTCGAACAGTAGGCCGATCGTGTCGCCGACAGCACTCACTCGCACCGTGGTGATGTTGTCGCAGCTGACGACGCTGTCATGGTCCAGCCCGTTTCGTGGCCCGACAGCAACCTCGCTGGTGATTCCCCGGATGGTGCTGGTGATCGGCGCCACGGTTAGCCAGGTCAGCAGATGGAGCTTTGACTGCCGTGTCAGGATCAGCGCTGGTCGACGCTTGTCCAGTTGTACTGACGCGATGGTGCGCATCAGTCCAACGCGGGATGCGGCAGATCGAACACACCGTCGAGATCTGGATAGATCGGCTCGCCCCGTCGGGCGAGGTCGATAAGGATGGCCTCTTCCCCGCGATAACGCTGATCCCGTTGGAGGCGGGCGATCCCGTGGCGGACGGCCTCGGAGCGGTTAGCCGCACGGCCGTCGGCGACCTCAGCATCGAGGGCCGCGAGCTCACTGTCATCGAGACGGATAGCGATCTGTGTGGTCATCACCGCAGTCTATCTCGCGATGTAAACCATTTGGTATGCAGAATGGGTGGGTTTGGACTCCCCGCAGGCGGTTTTTCATCGCCGATGAGCCATCCCGTCCCGGTGAACCGGCCAGTGATCGCTACGGACCAGCCCGGGACGGCCCCGAGGGGGGTGGTCTGAAAGTTTCACCATTGAGCGTCGTCGATGAACTCAAACCCGACGGCTCCGGTGCACAATGAAGTCGGGCGATCCGCTTGCCACACCCCCACAGCTCTGGGATGGGTGTGCGGCCTCGTAGTACTGGTTGCGGCCTCCTGGGT
>JALYUK010000144.1 GCA_030853805.1 Actinomycetota bacterium
CAATGTCGGGCCGCTCCCAGATCAGTCCCCGGCCGCGCACACTCGGGAGGGTGATGCGCTCGGCGAGGGCGAGCGATTCGGCGGCCTTGACGGCGCGCGACGCGCTGCGGTCGCCGGTCCGGGCCACGGCCTCCGACCCGTCGTGCCACGCGAGCGCGGCCGGCACATATCGCATCCGGGCTCCGAGTAACCGGCACCGCCAGGCCAGCTCCCAGTCCTCACCGCCGTAGCCGGTCATACTCTCGTCGAAACCGCCGGAGCGGGCCAAGAGTTCGCGATCCAGGGCGAGCACGGCAGAGATCACCAGCCGGAAATCCTCATCGCCTGCCTCCCTCAGATCGTCGGTGCGTCGGTAACCGTCGGCGAGCCACCACGGCGCCGGCAGCACGCGGGCAGCGGGCGGCCCCTCGCGCACCCACGTCGACACCTGCGCGGCGCTGCATCCCTCGAAGTCCGCGTGCAGGCGCCTACCGACGCCGAGAAAGCCGGGTCCGACCTGCTCGTAGGCAGTCGCCATGGCCGTCAGGTAGTCGGGCGAGGGAATCGTGTCGCCGTCGAGAAACACGACGAGATCACCATCTACGTGCGCAGCACCTAGATTTCGTGCAGCGGCGGCGCGGAAGCCGAGGTCCTCCTGTCGCACCAGGTCGATGCGGTAGGGCAGCTCGGGCAGCGCCGGGGCATGGGCCGAGCCGTCATCCGCAACGACAACGTGCAGGTCGGCCATTACGCAGGTCTGCGTGGCAAGGGCATGCAGCACCCACGACAGCCGCCGTTCGTCCTCGAAGTGAGGGACGACAACCCCGATAGCGCTCATGCCGGGCTCAATATCGGGCCGAGCGCGTCAATGGCGGCGAGCTGCAGGGCAGCAGCGCGTCGGGTGTCCGGCAGGGCTGCGTCATCCCACTGCGCCTCGGTGATCCAGGTCGAGGCCGGGTCACCCAGGGCTGCCGCGATAGCCGCCGGCAGATCCGGTGCCACCGTCACTGCCCAGGGTGCCCGCTGCGCCAACTCTGCGACGTACCGTCCCGGGGTCACGATCGGGCGGCGGCCACTGCTGATCCAGCGGTTGATGGACCCGGACGCCGAGATATGGGTATGCGCGCATACCGGCACCACCGCCCGCCTGGCCCATCTTTCCAACTCCGCATCCGAGACGTACCCGGTGCACTCGAAGCGTCGCCCCTGACCGGCGGCGTCGCGCTCGAGCTGCGTCAGCAGATCATCGTGCCCACTGGATGCAGCACCGACTGCGATCAGCGGTATCGACGGCGGCAGCGCGCGCATTGCCAGCAGAGTCTGCTCATGGCCCTTTCCGGGATAGACGAAGCCGAGCACGACGACGTCAGGAGTGCCGCGGGCTCTACCAGCGTCGCGGGCCTCCGCCCGGGTCGCCCACCGCGCCGGCCGATCGACCGGCAACGGCACCACCGCCACCGGGGGCAGGGCGCCGACTCCTGCGGCCCGCCAGGTCTGCTGTAGTAGCTCGCGCTCGTGCGCGCTGCTGACCTGGATGCCGCACGCCAGCGAGGCCACCCGGGCGTACCCCGCTTGCCTGCGCTGCATACCCGGCCCGTCGGAAGCCTGCGGGAGGTCGTGCAGCGTCACCGTCATCGCCCGGCCCTGCATGATGTGGCGGACGCGTTCGGCAGCCTCGACGGCGTTCGATCCGAAGAGTGCGTCGGTGAAGTGCAGGTGCACCCGCGAGGTGGTCAACTCGGGTAGCTGTCCGTCGACGATGTTTACCGAGACGGCCCGGGGGGTATGACTCAGCAGGGCTTCAGCGTGCAGCCGCACCCCGTGTCGGGGTGGCCCGGCCAGCGCCAACGTAAGGTCCCTCATTGCATCAACGCTAAGCCAGTTTGCGAGTCGAAGGAGGTGAGCGTGTCTCATCTGCAGCAGGTCCCCACGTCGCTCGGGAGACGTGAGCACCGAAAACGGTCCCGAGGGCACCGCGACCATCAGCGGATCGCGATGATCGCTCCGTCACGCCACTGCATCAGCCCCCCATTCGCCGGCGGATTGGAATCACTGGTGTGGGACCTGCGCACCCGCCTGGAAGCCGACGGCCACGACGTCACTCTGATTGCACGCGAGGGATCGGACGGTGTCGATCCACAGTGGGAAATCGGCGGGGGTCGTTGGGCGCCCAGCGATCTGGCATCGCGCGACCAGTCGATGCCGGCTGCGGAGTTCATGGCCGAGCACCACGACTACCTGCAGGTCATGCACCGACTCGCGCAGGTCGGCCACCACCATTTCGACGTCATCCACAACCATTCGTTGCACTACCTGCCGGTATCGCTCGCCAGTACCTGCGAGGTGCCGATGCTCACCACCCTGCACACCCCTCCGACGCCGTGGCTGGAGTCGGCCATCAGCGCTTCCCGGGGACCGGTCGGGTCGTTCACGGCCGTCAGCGGTTTCACTGCCCGGTCATGGACGGCACTACCGCAGCCTGCGACCGTCATCCACAACGGCGTCGACCTGGACTGGTGGCGACCGGGACCTGGGGGCGACCACCTGTGGTGGTCCGGTCGCATCACCCCCGAGAAGGCGCCCCACCTGGCGATCGATGCCGCGCGACATGCGGGGTACGACCTCGACTTCGCAGGACCGATCAGCGACCCGGCCTATTTTCGCGCCGAGGTGCGACCACGACTGGGACCGGGGGTGCGCTACCTCGGTCATCTGGCGGGCGCAGCCCAGGTGGAGCAGGTGCGCACGGCGCGGGCCGTGCTCGTGACCCCTACCTGGGACGAACCGTTCGGGTTGGTCGTCATCGAAGCGCTTGCGTGCGGGACCCCGGTGGTCGCCTTCGGCAGGGGCGGCATCCCCGACATCCTGTCCTCACCCGAGGTGGGGACACTGGTGCCGTCCGGGGACACTCTCGCGATGGGTCACGCTGCGGTTGCCGCTGCCGGTATCTCGCGTGCGCGGGTGCGGCAGTTCGCCGAGCAGCATTTCTCGCTCGACCGAATGACGGCCGCATATGTCGACCTTTACGCAACGCTGACCGAGCCCGGGTTGGATCGGGCCGTTGGCCCCTGACCGCGACACCGTCCGTGGTGCCACCGTCCGTGTTGCGACCGTCCCGGGTCGCCATCCGTATGTGGACCGTTGCCTGGCCGGTGCCGACGGCATCGTGCACGCGCCCGACCCGGTGGGCAACGTCTCCTACGGTGATCCCTGGAGGCCCTCACCCGCGCTGGAACCCTCATGGGTGCATGCGCATTCCGAGGAGGTCGACGTTGTCCACCTGCATTTCGGCTTCGAGCACCGGTCACCTGATCAGCTGCGCGAATGGACGCGTGCGCTGGCCGTCGCACGAGTGCCACTCGTCGTGACCGTGCATGACCTGGACAACCCGCACCTGCGCGATCAGCACCTGCATCACGAGTCATTGGGCATTCTGACCGGCGCGGCTGCCGAGGTCATCACGCTGACCGATGGCGCCGCGAAAGAAGTCGGTTCACGATATGGAGTGACACCACACGTCATTTCGCACCCTCACCAGTTCGACCTGGACCTCGTTGGTTCCAGACACCGTGCGCGTTGCGCAGAACACCCGTTGATCGGCCTCAACCTGCGCTCACCGAGGCAGAATGTCGACGCGGAAGGCGGCCTGGACGTACTGAGCGGCCTTCCCCCCACCTGGAGCGCCGTCGTGCGCGTGTCATCGCACCAGCAGATCCCACCTCGGGTGGCTGCGGGTGCACGGGACGGTCGGTGGGAGGTCCAGGTCGTGCCGGGCTGGTGTGACGAGCGGGATCTCTGGAAATTCGTGTCCGGTCTGGACGCGCTGTTACTGCCATACCGCTGGGGAACGCACTCGGGGTGGGTCGAGTCCTGCTGGGATGTGGGAACGGATGTCGTCGCACCGCCGGTCGGGTACTACGGCGACCAGCACCCGGTCATCATGCTGCCACTGGACGCCGACTCGGAAACGGTCCACTGCACCCTGCACGACATCACAGCCACCACGGTCGTACCCGAGGCCGAACTCGCGACCCGCAGGGAGCAACGACATGTCGAACAACTCGATGTCGCAGCCACCCATGCCCAGCTCTACCGCGCCGTGCTTCGATGATCGGGTACTACGTGCACCACCAGGGGGCCGGCCACCTGCAACGGCTGCAGACCGTCGCCGCGCATCTTCAGACACCCGTTACCGGCCTCAGTTCGCTTGCGGCACCGAACGACTGGCCGGGTCACTGGGTCGGGCTGGATCACGATGACCGTCCCGCACCATTGCCGAACGCCGATATCGACGCGCACGGCCGACTGCACTGGGCTCCGCTGAACCACGAGGGGTACCGTGCCCGGATGGCTGCCATTGCAGCGTGGCTCGGCACGGCCCGGCCGCACCTGATGGTGGTGGATGTGTCCGTCGAGGTCGCCGTCCTCGCGCGGACCCTTGGTGTACCGGTAGCCGTCGTCGCGATGCGTGGTGACCGCCGGGACGCTGGGCACGAACTGGCCTACGACCTCGCCACGAGGCTGCTGGCACCCTGGCCGGCGGACCTGGCCGAACCCGGGTGGCCGGATCGGTGGACCGCGAAAACCTTTCACAGCGGTGCGTTCTCACGCTTCGACGAGATCGCTGCGCGGCCCGCGGCGATCCCCAACGACATCGTTCCCGAGTCGGTCACCTGCCTGCTCGGGTCCGGCGGCAGCGGGTTGTCCGTGCGCGACGCCGATGCCATCGCAGAGGCCACCCCGACATGGACCTGGACCTTCTGCGGTGCCGATTTCGGCCCATCGCGCGAACCGTTGCCAGACCTGCTGGCCCGGTCGCAGGTCGTGGTCACGCACGCCGGTCAGAACGCCGTGGCCGAGGTTGCCGCCTTGCGCCGACCGGCCGTGGTCGTCGCCCAGGATCGCCCGCACGGCGAGCAACGCGCCACCGCGCAGGCCCTGGACTGCGGCGGTATCGCGGTGACCTGCAATGGGTGGCCGCCCGTGACGGAGTGGCCCTCGTTGCTGGATCAGGCGCTCGAACGCGGCGGTTCGCGGTGGGGATCATGGAACGATCGGGCCGCAGCGCCCCGTTTCGCCGCCGAGCTGGACCGGCTGGCGCGGCAGTGACTGCACCGATCACCACTGCACCGATCACCACTGCCCTGATCACTATTGCGCACGGTCGGCATGCTCATCTGACCGAGCAGGTGCGCCACGTTGACCGCGGCAGCAGCCGGCCGGATCACCACGTGGTCGTGGCCATGGGAGATGAGTCGATCCGTCCTCTGCTGGCCGATCACCCAGGTGTTGACGTGATCGATCTGGCGGCCGACCCAGCAGCCCTCCCACTCGCGGCAGCACGCAACCTGGGCGCTCAGATTGCACTCGAACACGGAGCGGACACGTTGATCTTTTTGGACGTGGACTGCCTGCCTGGTATCGACCTCGTACAGCGATACGCGCAGGTCACCGGTGCTGTGGCGAACGAGCCGCAGTTGTGGTGCGGGCCGGTGCACTACCTACCGCCGCTGACGACGGGTCGCCCTGGATACGACGACGGCGACCTGCTCGCCTCCCATCCGCACCCGGCCCGCCCCGCTCCGGCCCGGGGCGAGCTCATTCGCGAGCCGAGGCTGGAGTTGTTCTGGTCGCTGTCCTTCGCGATCAGTGCATTGCACTGGCGACAGCTCGGCGGATTCTGCGAGAACTACGTCGGGTACGGGGCAGAGGACACCGACTTCGCGCGCACTGTCGACGCGGCTGGGGGTGTGATGACCTGGGTCGGCGGCGCCACGGCTTACCACCAGTTCCACCCGACCAGCTCCCCGCCGGTGCAGCACCTCACCGATATCGTGCGCAACGCCAATCTCTTCCATCGCCGGTGGGGCGAATACCCGATGCTGGGATGGCTGGCGGAATTCCAGGCCCGCGGCCTGGCCGGCCGCGACCCGCACACCGGCAACTGGGAAGTCACACCCAACGCGTCACCGCACTAGAGGATGAGAGCTGTCTGATGGCCTACCAATCGTTGGACCTGACACTCAGCCCCGACAGCGATGACGCCATCCGGGCCGGCTGGGAGGCGGTCACCGCACTGGGAGTGCCGTCCGAAGGCGGGCGCACGAGCGACAGCCATCGCCCGCACCTCACCCTGCTCGCCGCGCCGACGATGGGTCCTGAACTGCTGGACCTGGCTGTCCGCCGGATACGCCCCCTCCTGCCGCTGCGCATCGCGCTCGGTGCGGGCGTGGTGTTCGGCCACGGGCCGTTCGTTGCCGCGCACCTCGCGGTCATACCGCCATCGCTCGGGCTGATCGAGCAGGAGCTACGACGGCACTTATTGCCCCGGCAGACCGGTGCGCAATCCGACAGTTCCGGGCAGCCGGCGCGCGACTGGATAGCCCACCTGACCCTGTCCAAGAAGGTGCCGATCGACCGACTGGGCGAGGTGATGCAGGCCGTGCGCCAGCATCGCCCAAGTTTCGTGCAGATCGATCATCTGCGACATTGGGATCCAGCCTGTCGCGTTGTCACAACTCTTGTGTGACGTCCCGGGCGCGAACGATGTCGCGAGCGTCTTCGGTCATGCCACGACCTTGGGGTGACCTTGCGTGGAGATCTCGGCTCAGATGCTGCGATCCGCGCGGTAGTCGCGGGGCGCGCCGTCTGCCTCGGTCTGTGAGTCTTCAGCGGGGGGCACACCGTCGTCGGTGCCGGGAGTGGAGTCGGCGCCACCGCCAGGGGTCATCTGCGAGACCTCCGACACCTGCTTCTCGTCATCATCGCTCATCTGGGAAGTATGCGCCGCGACGGATGACGCAGGGCAGGCGGATGCCCGGCAGCCCCGCACCGCGCCGTACCGTTGAGCCGTGACTGACTCTGCACGTGTCCTCGTTACCGGCGCCAGCGGATATGTCGGCGGTCGGCTCATCCCCGAACTGCTGCGGCGCGGCCATCACGTCGCAGGGGCGTTCACCGACGCCGATAAGGCGCAGCGCTACTGGTGGTCCGATCAGATCGACGTCGTCGAGTTCGACGTATCGGATGAGCAGAGCGTCACGGACGGACTGCAGGGCGTGCACACCGCCTACTACCTGATCCACGGTCTCGGTGGCGAGGACTTCATGGAGAAGGACGCTCAGGGCGCGCGTAACTTTGCGCGCAGCGCCCAGCAGACCGGGGTGCGCCGGATCGTCTACCTGTCCGGAATCGTCCCGCCGGTCGAGCAGGACGAACTGTCGCACCACATCGCCTCCCGGCTGCAGGTCGAGCAGATCCTGACCGACTCCGGCATCCCGACCTACTCTCTGCGTGCCGCCATCCTGCTCGGCAGCGGCTCCACCTCTTTCGAGATCGTCCGACAACTGTCCGAGCGACTACCCGTGCACACCGTGCCCACCTGGATGCAGTCGCAGGTGCAGCCGATTGCCGTGGTCGACGCCGTGCAGGCACTTGCCGGCTGCATGGAGCACACGGGTGAGTCCCGCTCCTACGACATCGGCGGCCCGGACACGATGGCCTACGCCGAACTCCTGAAACTGTTCACTGCGACTGCAGGCCTGACCAGACCCGAGATCGACGTGCCGCTGCTGCCGACGGGTCTCGTGGGCGCGCTCGCGGGCTCGATCGCCGACGTTCCGAAGTCCACCGTCGAATCGTTGGTCGAGAGCCTGCACGAGGACATGGTCTGCAACGAAACGGACTTCCGCACCGATCTGATGCCGAAGGGCTATGAGCTGATCGGTGTCGAAGAGGCCTTCGAGCGCGCGTTGCAGGTGCCCGACGAGGGCACCGACCCCGCCACCCTCGATCCGATCGGGCCCTGGCCACAGGATCCGAACTGGGCCGGCGGCGCCATCGAACGCGATGACGACGGTGACACACACAACACCGGAATCGTGCGCTCTTTGGTGGACCGCTTCCGCAACTGAACCGCTGCCGCGCGCCGTGTACCGTGGAAATCCCTACGTCACACGGCGTCAGGCCCTGCGCGCAGAAGGAGTTCGTCATGGCCGTGCATTACACAGTCCCCGGAATGTCAGTTCAGGACAGCGAGACCCTGGTGCTGTCGCTGCAGAAGCGCCTCAGTGCCTACAACGACCTGCACCTGACCCTCAAGCACGTGCACTGGAACGTCGTCGGACCGCACTTCATCGCCGTCCACGAGATGATCGACCCGCAGGTGGAACTGGTCCGCGGATACGCCGACGAGGTCGCCGAGCGGATAGCGACCATGGGCGGCTCACCCGCGGGCACCCCCGGCGCCATCGAGAGGGATCGCACCTGGAGTGACTACTCCATTGGTCGCGACACCGTGCTCGCGCACCTCGGCGCGCTCGACAAGGTGTACGACGGTGTGGTCGAAGACAACCGCAAGGCCATCACCGACGCCGGCGAGGTCGACCCGATCACCGAGGACATGCTCATCGGTCAGACCGCGCAGCTGGAGAAGTTCCAGTGGTTCGTGCGTGCGCACCTGGAAGACCTCGGCGGTCGGCTCTCCGATGCTGACGCGACCTCGGAGAAAGAAGCGGCCGACACCGCCCGCACCGACGGCTGACACAAGCATCAAGAACACCTCGCCGAGTGGCAGGGATAAGCCTCGACCGGCGTACTCATAAGT
>JALYUK010000156.1 GCA_030853805.1 Actinomycetota bacterium
CCTCCATCCTCGCCAAGGACTACCCCGTGGTGCAGGGCATTGTGCTGGTCTACGGCGCGGGTGTCCTGATCATCAATCTGGTCGTCGACGTGGCGCTGGCCCTGCTGGACCCGCGCTCGGTTATCAAGGAAAGCTGACCGATGACGGCCACTCCCAACCCCACCTCCATCACCCCTGATACCGCGAGCCCCGGTACCGATAAGAGTGGCCCGCAACGGCCGCCCGGACAGGGCCGCTGGCTGGCCGTGGTCCGCACCCCGGTCGGGCTGGCAGCTGGGCTGCTGCTCGCGCTGGTGCTACTGATGGCCGCCTTCGGACCGGTCATCTGGGGCCACGACGCCAGCTCAATCGACACCAACAACATCCTCGCCGGCTCGTCGGCGCACCACTGGGTCGGCACCGACAGTCTTGGACGCGACCTGTTCTACCGGGTGCTGGTCGCGACGCGGCTTTCGGTCGGACTTGCCCTGGTCGCGACCGTTATCGCGGTAGTGCTCGGGTTGATCCTGGGCACCCTGCCTTACCTGGTCGGGCGCACTATCGGCCGGTTTGTCACGGCCGGTATCAATATTGCGGTCGCCTTCCCAGGGTTGCTGCTCGCGTTGTTCTTTGCGGTCATCTTCGGCATCGGTATCACCGGAGCGGTATTGGCAATCGGCTTCGCCGGTGCACCCACGTTCGCCCGACTGACCCAAACACTCGCTGCCGGAATCTCCGACCGTGATTTCGTCTCGGCCGCCCGGATTGCTGGCGTGGGCCGGTTCCGGCTGCTGCTGCGGCACATCCTGCCCAATATCGGTGAGCCGCTGGTCGTCAACGCGACCATCGGTGCCGGCGGGGCGTTGCTAGCATTCGCCGGCCTGTCTTTCCTCGGCCTCGGTGTGCAGGCACCCAGTTACGACTGGGGCGCCCTGCTGCAGGACGGACTGACAGGCATCTACATCCACCCCGTCGGAGCACTAGCGCCCGGTGTGGCCATCGTCATTGCTGGGCTCGCATTTAACTTGTTCGGCGAGGCGGTCGCCAAGGGCATCGGTCTGTCGGCCTCCATAGGTCGGATCCCGTTGATGCCGATGAAGCCGCACGTCGCAGGACTGCCTGCCGACCAGTACCGTGCAGCAGCAGACAGCAGCGCTACGCAGGCCGACGAACCGGTGTTGGATGTGCGCGACCTTACGGTGACGCTGCCTGGGACGACGGGCCCGCTGCACCCGGTGCGCTCGGTGAGCTTTGCTGTGCACCGCGCCGAAACAGTGGGAATCGTGGGTGAGTCCGGGTCGGGCAAGTCCCTGACGGCAATGGCCATCGCCCAGCTCATCGAGGAGCCCGGCCAAGTCGACGCGGACCGTCTTACCTTCATGGGCACCGACCTGCTGACCGGCAGTGAACGCGATCACCGCGACCTGCTGGGGCACTCGTTCGCGATGATCTTCCAGGACCCGATGACTTCCTTCAACCCGACCTGGCGCATCGGCCGACAGTTGGCCGAGTTCGCGGCGCAGCACCAGGACATCACGCGTGCCCAGGCACATGAACGGGCCGTGCAGCGATTGAACGCCGTGCGGGTGCCCGGTGCCGAACGGCGCGCCAAGCAGTACCCGCACGAATTCTCCGGCGGCATGCGCCAACGCGCAATGATTGGCATGAGCCTGATGAACGAGCCCGCGTTGATCATCGCGGACGAGCCCACCACTGCGCTGGATGTCACCGTTCAACGTCAGGTGCTTGAGTTGCTGGCACAGATCCGCGACGAGAACGGAGTCGCGGTCGTGCTGATCAGCCACGACGTCGCAGTGGTCCGCCAGGTCTGCGACCGGGTGCTGGTCATGTATGCCGGCCGGATCGTGGAGGACCTGCCCGCCTGCGAGTTGTCCACCGGGGCTCGCCACCCCTATACCCAGGCGCTGGTGGCAGCGGTCCCCGACATGGACATCGACCTGGACAAACCGCTGCCGGTGATCCCTGGACGCCCGGTCGATCCCGGTCATCAACCGGTCGGCTGCTCCTACGCGCCGCGCTGCCCACTGGCCACCGACCGGTGCCTGAAGCAGGACCCCGAGCTGGTGGGGGACATGGCCGGGCGACGGGTCGCGTGCTGGCACGCGGGCGAACCAATGCCGCCGCAGTGGCAGCAGATTGTGCTTGATCGGGAGGCCGTCCCGGTCGGTGAAGTGTCATGAGCGAACTACGTTTCGAAGACGTCACCATTCGTTACGGATCGCGGCGACGAGGAATGACCGCTGCCGACCGCGTCGATCTCATTGTCCCGGACGGCACAATCGTGGGCCTGGTCGGGGAGTCCGGGTCCGGCAAATCGACCCTCGCGCGGGCAGCCGTGGGACTGACCCCGGTGCACAGTGGCCGCATCCTGCTGAACGGCCAACCGCTGCAAGGGCGCTCTGGGCGTCGCCCGGTACAGATGGTCTTCCAGGACCCCTACTCCTCCCTGGACCCCCGGATGTCGGTCGGTGACAGCATCTCCGAAGCCATCCCACGCGGGGCGGACTCCACGTCCCGACGAGCCGAGGTGGCACGTCTGTTAGAGCTGGTCGAGCTGGACCGGTCTCGGTCCGGTTCCTTCCCGGCGCAGCTGTCTGGTGGGCAACGACAACGGGTTGCTTTAGCGCGTGCCCTCGCGGCAGGCCCCGAGGTCGTCATCGCCGATGAGATCACCTCTGCCCTGGATGTGTCCATCCAGGGCACGGTGCTGAACCTCGTGCGTGACCTGCAGCGCGAGCTGGGGATGTCGATGCTGTTCATTTCACACAACCTCGCGGTCGTGCGCTATGTCGCCAGCACCATCGCGGTGATGTATCTGGGACGGATCGTCGAGTGCGGACCCGCCAATCAGGTGCTCATCGATCCCCAGCATCCCTACACCAAAGACCTTTTGGCGGCGATTCCCGGTACCGAGGAACGCCTGATGGATGAGGTAGCGCAGGTGCCGGAGCAGGTGGCGGGCGCCGAGACCGGCGACCCACACGACCCACCGTCCGGCTGCCGGTACCACCCGCGCTGCCCCATCGGCCCACTGGTGCTGCCCCATCGCGAGATCTGTGTCACTACCGAGCCGACCTCGGAGCACCGGCACGCGGCTTCCTGTCATTTCGCCTCCAGCGAGGCTGTCGCGCCGGCGAAAAATCCGGCGTGATGACTGCCCTGATGGACACGATGACTGGCGTGCTGCCGGACATGTTGAGCGATGTCGAGCAGCTGATCCGGTGCGAGTCGCCGTCGTCGGACGCCGCAGCGGTTGCCCGCAGCGCCGATTTGGTGGCCCGGATCGGCGCGCACCGCCTGGGCAGCGCGCCGGCCCGGATCGACGTCGACGGTACCCCGCATCTGCGGTGGAGCTGGGGTGAGGGCCCGGCCCGGGTCCTGGTGCTCGGCCACCACGACACCGTCTGGCCGATCGGGTCGCTGCAGACCCACCCGTACGAGATCCGGGAAGGGATCATGCGTGGTCCCGGCTGCGTGGACATGAAAGTCGGGCTGGTGATGGCGTTCCACGCCATCGCCGCACTGGCGGACCGTACCGGGGTGACCCTGCTGATCACCGGCGATGAAGAGGTCGGCTCACCCAATTCCCGCGCCCTGATCGAGGCGCAGGCAGCCGGTTGCGTCGCCGCGCTGGTGCTGGAGGCGGCTGCCGACGGCGGAGCGGTGAAGACGGCGCGCAAGGGCGTCTCTCGCTACGACGTGGGGGTCATCGGCCGTGCGTCGCACGCCGGTCTGGCACCGCGCGACGGGGTCAACGCGTTGGTCGAGATGGCCCACCAGGTGCTCGCTATTCAGGCAATGGACGACGCGTCAAACCTTGGTACGACGGTGACAGCCACCGTGGGATCGGCCGGGACGGCAACCAACACGGTGCCCGCGCAGGGCCGGATTGCGGTGGACGTGCGGGTGTGGGAAAGCTCAGAGCAGGACCGTGTCGACGTTGCGATGCACGCGCTGATGCCGGTGCTGCCGCAGGCGAGCCTGCAGATCAGCGGGGGACCCAACCGGGCGCCCCTGGAGCGCGCGATGGCCGCCGGGTTGTACGACCGGGCCGTGGTGTTAGCCCGTGAGCTCGGGCTGCCGGCGTTGCAGCAGGCGCGCGTGGGGGGAGCCTCGGACGGTAACTTCACCGCCGGGGTGGGGGTGGCCACCCTGGACGGGCTGGGCGCCAACGGCGGCGGTGCGCACGCCGATGACGAACACGTCATCGTGGCGGACATTCCCGGGCGGACCGCGCTGCTGACGCTGCTCATCATGGAGCTGTTGTCGTGACAGGTGTGCTGCTGGGCGGGTCGGCGCTCGGCGAAGCGCTGGTCGGGGAGGCGCTTCAGGCGGCGGACAACGCCGCCCGGCTCGCTGGTGTCAGCGTCCGCGAGATAGGTCAGATCGCGGAGCTTGAGACGGTTGTCGAACTGTATGACGGCATTTGGCGGCGTACATCCGGGCCGCTTCTTACCGCGGAACTATTGCGGGCATTGACCAAGGCAGGCAACTACGTCGTCGGCGCGTTCGACGGTGACACCCTGATCGGAGCCTGTGTCGGCTTCTTCTGCGCGCCCGCGGACAGCTCCCTGCACAGCCACATCGCCGGGGTCTCAGGCACCGCCCAACGGCGGAACGTCGGGTACGCGATGAAGCTGCATCAGCGGGCATGGACGCTGGAGCGCGGCGTGGCGAGTATTGGCTGGACGTTCGACCCGTTAGTCGCCCGCAACGCGTGGTTCAACATCGTCAAACTCGCCGCCTCACCGGTGGAATACCTGCCGGACTTCTACGGCGGCATGCACGACGGCATCAACGGCGCTGACGGCAGCGACCGGCTGCACATGCAGTGGGATCTGGGCGCGCCGCAGGTCGCCGCAGCCTGCGCGGGGGACACCCACCCCGGCGACGTCGAGGCGCTGCTACGCGCAGGGGCGCAAGTGGCGCTCGGAATATCAGCTGCGGGAGCACCGCTGCAGCACGACATCGGCGAGCTCGCCGCCCCGACCTTGCTGGTCGCAATACCGCCCGATATCGAACGACTGCGGCAGGTCGACCCGGCCACCGCGAGTCTGTGGCGGGCGGCGGTGCGTGTGACCGTGGGCGACCTGTTTGCTGCGGGCGCACGGATCACCGGTTTCGATCGATCCGGCTGGTACATCGTGCAGCAGGATCGGACGCGGCCGGTGGCCGCCCGAACGAAAGGCATCCAATGAAGTTAACTGGCATAGAGCTGCGCAGGATCGCAATGCCGCTGGTGGCGCCGTTCCGCACGTCCTTCGGTACCCAGACCGAGCGCGACATCCTGCTGATCCGCGCGGTGACCCCGGACGCGGAAGGATGGGGTGAGTGCGTGACCCTGACCAACCCGCTCTACTCCGAGGAATACGTCGATGGTGCGGTCGATGTCCTGACCCGGTTCCTGATCCCGGCATTGGCTGATGCTGCCCACGTGGACGGTGCCACTGTCGGGACCATCCTGGAGCCGTTCAAGGGACACCGGATGGCGAAAGCGGCCATCGAGATGGCGGTACTGGACGCGGAGCTGAAAGAGTCTGGCCGGCCGCTGGCCCGGGAACTGGGCGCAGTGCACGATCGGATCCCGTGCGGAGTATCGGTGGGGATCATGGACTCGGTGCCGCAACTGCTGGACGCCGTCGCGACGTATCTGGACCAGGGGTATCTGCGGATCAAGCTGAAGATCCAACCCGGCTGGGACGTCGAACCCGTGCGGGCCGTGCGGGAGCGGTTCGGGGATGATCTGTTGCTACAGGTGGACGCGAACACCGCCTACACATTGGCGGACGCCCGGCACCTGGCACGCATGGACCCGTTCGACCTGTTGCTGATCGAACAGCCAATGGGCGAGGACGACATCCTCGGTCATGCCGAGCTGGCTAAGCAGCTGAAGACCCCGATGTGCCTGGATGAGTCCATTACCTCGGCCCGCACTGCGGCGGCGGCCATCTCATTGGGGGCCTGCTCCATCGTCAATATCAAGCCCGGCCGGGTAGGCGGATACCTGGAAGCGCGCCGGATCCACGACCTATGCGTGGCCCACGGGGTGGCCGTCTGGTGCGGCGGGATGCTCGAGACCGGGATAGGACGCGCCGCGAACATCGCGCTGGCCGCGCTACCCGGCTTCACTATCCCCGGCGATACCTCCGCCTCCAACCGCTACTACGCCACCGATGTCACCGAACCTTTCGTCCTGATCGACGGACACTTACCTGTGCCTACCGGCGCCGGTATTGGCGTCGAACCGTTGCCCACCGTGCTGGAGGACATCACCACATGGAAGCAGTGGCTGCCGCTACCCTGAGCACGGTGATAGGGAAGCCGCAGACCAGTCTGCGGCGGACCAGTCTGCGGCGGGTCCTAGACGATCTGGGCTCCACGTTGCTGGAGCTGGCCCATGGTGACGCTGACACGGTGCCGGAAATGTGCGGCATCGCCATCCACGACCCGATCGACCACCCGGCGCTACCGCCGACGGTGCTGGTGCTCGGGGTGGGGCTGCATCGACCCGAGGAAATCGTGGCCCTGTTGCCCGAGCTAGGTCATAGCCGGGCAGCCGGACTGATTTTGCGAGCCCCGGTGCCATTGTCAGACCAAGTGGTGGCGGCAGCTGACGCCGCAGGGGTGGTCCTGCTCGGACTGACCAGGGGTGCTACCTGGGCGCAGCTGGCGGCAATGCTGCGGTCCCTCCTCGCCGAGGGCGACGTTGGGACCGGGTCCGGGGACAGCGAGTCGCTGGGCGGTCTGCCCTCGGGTGACCTGTTCGCGCTGGCGAACGCCATTGCGGCGCTGTTGGACGCCCCGATCACCATCGAAGACCGGAACAACCGGGTCCTCGCGTTCTCCGGCAGGCAGGATGAAACCGACCGCGGGCGCATCGAAACCGTGTTGGGTCTGCAGGTGCCAGAGCGGTTCGCCCGGGTGCTGGCGCAGCGGGGAGTGTTCAGCGAGCTCTACCGCAGCCACGAACCGGTCAGCGTGGACCCGGTCATCGACGACGCCGGTTCGGAGAGCTACACCCTGCCGAGGGCCGCGATCGCCGTCCGCGCGGGTGATGAGCTGCTGGGTTCGATCTGGGCCGTCCTGGACCGGCCGCTGGATCGCAAACGCGCAGCAGCCCTGAGTGAGGCTGCGACGCTTGTTGCCCTGCACATGCTGCGGGTACGCGCCGGAGCCGATGTAGAGCGCCGGTTGCAGACCGACCTGGTCGGTACCGCGCTGGAGGGCGGTGCAGGTGCCCGCGGCGCACTGAACCGGCTCGGCCTGACCGGCCGCGCCATCGTGGTGCTCGCACTGGCGGCGATCGCACCGGAGGAAGGGGCGGACACCGGTTCAGCATTGGCGGGGACCGCAGCCGTTCGAGCCAGCGACCGGCAGCGACTGGCCGACGCGTTCGGCGTGCACCTGTCTGCGGCGCATCCCCGCTGCGCCACCGCCCAGGTGGGCACCACGGTCTACGCGCTGCTTCCGGTCACCGGTGACAATGACGGCGCCGAGCGGTCAGCGTTGCGGGTGGCTAAGGACTTCGTGGAGCGCACCGGCGACCGGTTACCCGCGATTGTCGGTATCGGGCCCGTCGCCACCGATATCGCCGGGCTCGAACACGCGCGTGGCTGCGCAGACCGGACACTGCGCGTGCTCCGCGACACCGGCGGCCATCAACGCGTCGCCCGGCTGTCGGACGTCTACGTCTCCTCCCTGGTCTTCGAAATGCGAGATCTGGTGGCGGCACGCGGTGACGTCCTCACCGGGCCGGTGGCCCGGTTGATGGAGTACGACACAGCGCACGACAGCAATTTGGTGCAGACCCTGCGGGCCTGGCTGGACGCGTTCGGCGACGTCGGAGCTGCCGCCGGGTCAGTCTTCGTGCACCCCAACACCTTCCGCTACCGGCTACGACGACTAGCAGAGGTTGGCGAACTGGACCTGCGCGACCCCGAGGCCCGCTTCGCCGCGTTGCTACAACTGCGCTTATCTCGGTGACCGGGCTCTGATACGCATCCGGGTAGGTAGCTCACCTCACCGCGACAATTTTTGCCTACGAATACAAGAAACTCTGAATACGCACCCTTGCGAATAAGGCGGCACCGAAGTGCAACACCGGATGGAAGACCGCAACCAACGGAGAAGTTACTCAACGAAGCCCGGTGTGTAAACGCGGCCCAGATCGGCCACGGCCGCCGTGGCGGGGGTGAATCCTCTGTCCTGACGTGTGGACTACCCGGACCGTCTCGTAGTGATCCACCCATCGATGAGTATCTGGCATAAGTCTCACGCTGCGGACCGCGTTGAGCATGGTGGGCGCCACGGGTAATGCGTGGCGCCCACCATGGCGGTGTGGGTATGGATCAGATGGTGAGTAGGGCGTAGTACCCGCCGACGACGGGTCTGGCTTGGAATCCGATCTGTCGGTCGTTGATGGTGTCGTACCAGTCG
>JALYUK010000396.1 GCA_030853805.1 Actinomycetota bacterium
CGCGGCGCATCAGGAACTGGCGGACCGCAAGCGCGACGCCGTCCGGTAGTGCCGCGATGTCGGCCGACGCCGCCCAGTGCGCCAACCGCGGCGGCATCATCGGCGGAGGCGTCAGGCGCAGGCGCACGTCTTCCTGTACGACGTAGGTGCCGGCAGCGAGGTCGCCGAGCCGTTTGACCCGGGTCGTGGCGATCGCGGCGACAATGGCGGGTACGCCGTAGGCGACGAAGAACTCCACGAACCCCACCAGACCGCGCACCAGCGCGTGCCGCAGGACGATCGGGCCGCCGTCATCGCGGACGACCCTCAGCTTGCAGACAACCTTGCCGAGCGAGCGGCCCTTGGTCAAGGTCTCGATGACGACCGGCGCGACCACGAAACAGCTCACGAGACTGATCAGCAACAGCGTCTGGGTCGTGGCTGCACTGCCGGCGAAGGACTGCGCGACCACCACGAACAGCAGTGCAATGAAGGCGGCGAGGTAGACGACGGTGTCCAGCAGGCGGGCGACGACCCGGATGGGCAATGATGCGGGTGGGAGGTCGATGAGGACCGCCTCGCCGGTGACCAGGGTGTCCGCGTCCGTCCCACGCAACCCCCGCGCCGCAGGAGGTGCGCCCCGTTCGTCGGCTTCCGCCCGGCCCGTCACGACCCTCAGCGTACCGTTGGGCCATGGATCTGGACGCCTACGTCGCGGCTCATCACGGGGAATGGGAGCGGTTGCGTGAGCTCGGGGGCAGGGGGCGGTTGACCGCCGCCGAGGCCGATGAACTGCTCGACCTCTATCAGCGGGTTGCGACCCATCTGTCCCAGATTCGGTCCACGGCAGCAGATCCGGCGTTGGTGCGGTATCTCTCGGCCGTGTTGTCCCGGGCCCGCGCGAAATCGATGGGTGGCCGTACCAGCACCTGGGCGGGGGTGGCGAGGTTCTTCGCGGCGACCTTCCCGGCCGTCTTGTACCGTCTGCGCCGGTGGTGGCTGGGGGTGCTGGTCAGCAATGTCGTGGCGGCGTTCGCGGTCGGTGCATGGGTTGCCCAGCATCCCGGTGTGCAGACGTCGTTCATCAGCGCAAAACAGGCCAACCAACTGGTTGACAAGGACTTCGCGGGTTACTACACCGAGTACGCGGCAACTGATTTCGCCACCCGGGTATGGACGAACAACGTATGGGTGGCCGCCCTGTGCATTGCCTTCGGCGTGCTCGGACTTCCGGTGATCTACCTGCTCTTCCAGAACGTGATGAACGTGGCGATCATCGGTGGATTGATGGCCTCGCACGGCAAGCTGTCGCTCTTCTTCGGGCTGATCCTGCCGCACGGGATGTTGGAGTTGACGGCGGTGTTCGTGGCGGCCGGAGCCGGCCTGAAGCTGTTCTGGTCATGGATCGAACCGGGCGGACGGACCCGGATGGATGCGATGGCCGCCGAGGGGCGGGCCGTCATCACGGTGGCGATGGGGCTGGTCGTGGTGCTGCTGGTCACCGGGATCATCGAAGCATTCGTCACCCCGTCGGGGTTGCCCACCGGAGCGCGGATCGGGATCGGAGCGGCCGCTGAGGTGTTGTTCTTCCTCTACGTCTTCATCATCGGCCGGCGGGCGTGGCGCGACGGCGACATGGGTGAGGTCGCCGAGATCGACCGCAGCGCCACGTTGCCCACCGCTGCCTGAGTCTCATCTTTTGGACATGCTGAACGGGGCACATGCGCCCCGTTCAGCATGTCCAAATCGCGAGATGGTCAGAGCAGACCCTGGCGCTTGAGCATCAGGTAGTGGTCCACGAGCGCTGTCGGCAATTCCTGCGGAGACTGGTCCAGCACGGTGATGCCGAGCTGACCGAGGGCCGCGGCAGCACGCTCACGCAACATGATGGTGCGCTCGGCAGCGGCTGCGTCGTACGCCTGGAACGCCGTCTCGCGCTGCCCGGCTATCTCCTGCAGCAGCGGGTCGGTTACGGAGGCGAGGACGACGCGGTGCCGCCGGGTGAGCGCGGGCAGACTCGGCAGCAGGCTGTGCTCGATCGCGGCCGGCTCCAGGGAGGTGAGGAGCACGACCAGCGCGCGCTGTCTCGACATGCTTTCCACGGCTGCGGCGAGGCGTGGCCAACTGGCTTCGACGAGGTCGGACTCCAGGGGAGCCATCGCGGTCACCAGCTGGTGCAGCAGCTGACCGCGGTCCTGCACGCCGGTCACACGCGCCTGCACCGATCGTGCCCCGGCGAAGAACTGCACCCGGTCGCCTGCCCGCGATGCCAGCGCAGCGAGCAGCAGCGCCGCGTCCATGCTGTGGTCCAGGCGGGTCGTGTCGCCCACCCGACCGGCGCTGGTGCGCGAGGTGTCCAGGACGATGACCACGCGCCGATCGCGCTCCGGTTGCCAGGTGCGCACGACCAGGTGCTGTCGTCGTGCGGTGGCCCGCCAATCCAGGCTGCGTACATCGTCGCCCTCGACGTAGTCACGCAGCGAATCGAATTCGGTGCCCTGCCCGCGCACCCGTACGGCGGAGCGTCCGTCGATCTGCCGCAGCGCCCGCAACCTGCTCGGTAGGTGCCGCCGCGAGGGAAACGCTGGGAGTGCGCGCACCGATCCCGGAACCCGCATCGATCGTTGCCGGGCCGCAATACCCAGCGGTCCGAAAGAGCGGACGGTGACCTGGTCCGCGAGACGGTCGCCCCGGCGTACCGGGGTCAGCACCGTGTTCAGGCGGGCACTCTCACCGGAGGGTAGCGACGTCCTGTGTCGCTGCGAATGGGCGCCGGCCGAGGGCTGCCAGGCGTCGCGCACCAGGGCGCGGACACGGCGGCTGCCGTCGTTGCGCACCAGCAGGGAAGTCTGCGAGGACTCACCGAGCAGGACCTGAGGGGACGCCGAGCGGGAGAAGACCAGCCGGGAAGGGGCGCCCGCGAGAAGCAGGTCGACACCGATCAGTACACCGACCACGGCCAGCCAGAGCAGCACGGAGAGCCCGCTCGGCACCAGGACGACGTAGATCAGCCCCAGTGCGGCGAGCGCGACGGCGCGTCCGGTGATGGCCATGTCAGGCAGTCAGCGGGGGACCGGCACAGACCCGGCGGCGGACTCCAGCACCGATGCTGCGCCGACGCCCTCCAACTCGGCCTCCGGGCGCAACGTGATGCGGTGGGCCAGGGTTGCGCGGGTCATCGTCTGCACGTCGTCGGGGGTCACGAAGTCGCGGCCGGCCAGGAACGCCCACGCCCGGCTCGTGGCCAGCAGCGCGGTGGCGCCGCGGGGGCTGACTCCGAGGGCGACCGACGGTGAGAACCGGGTCGCGCGCGCGATGTCGACGATGTAGCCGGCAACCTCGGGCGCCACCCGGACGGCGCGGACGGCGCGGGCCCCTGCAGCGATGTCGTCGGCGCTCGCGACCGGTCGGATGCCGGCCGCCACGAGGTCACGGGGGTCGAACCCGTCGGCGTGCCGCTGCAGCACGATCATCTCGTTCGCCCGATCCGGTAGCGACACCACGACTTTGAGCAGGAACCGGTCCAGCTGTGCTTCGGGCAGCGGGTAGGTGCCCTCGTACTCGACCGGATTCTGGGTGGCCGCGACCATGAAAGGCACCGGTAGTGGGCGTGCTGCGCCATCGACGGAGACCTGACGTTCCTCCATCGCCTCCAGCAGTGCCGACTGGGTCTTGGGTGGGGTGCGGTTGATCTCGTCAGCGAGTAGCAGGTTGGTGAAGACCGGGCCGGGGCGGAAGACGAAATCGGAGCTACGCCCGTCGTAGACCAGCGACCCGGTCAGGTCGCCCGGCATCAGGTCGGGGGTGAACTGCACGCGTTTGGTCTGCAGCGACAGCGCCTGGGCCAGTGAACGCACCAGCAGTGTCTTGGCGACCCCGGGCACCCCTTCGAGCAGCACGTGACCACCGGCGAGCAGGCCGACGACCAGTCCTCCGATGGCCGCGTCCTGGCCGACGACGGCCTTGTTGACCTCGTTACGGACGTCGAGCATCGCCTGTCGGGCGCGGGTCGCGTCGATCGATGATGCGTCGGCGCGGGTTGCGTCGGCATCTGATCCGGGCACGGGATTCGAGTCGCTCATGTGCGGCGTACCTGCCTTTCGAGGGTCTGTAGTTCCTGGGCGGTCCGGACCAGCTCATCGTCGTCGAGTACAGGGGCCTCGACCAGAAGAGCCCGCACCCGGGCCGGGTCGAGCGCGGCGGCCTGGGCCGCCTGGGAGCACAGCTGGGTCGGATCGGTGCTCGGTGCGAGGCCGAGGTAGCGGGCTATCCGATGCCGCGATGCGATGCGGAGCACCTCAGCGGTACGGGCGGTATCGCGCGCCCGCCGGTAGAGCTGGCCACGGCTGCGGGTGGTCTCGACAGCCGGTACAACGACCGGCAGCGGTTCGGTCACCAGCGGACCGAGTCGCCGGCCGCGCCAGAGCATGAGCAGCACAACGCAGACGCAGACGAGACTCAGCGCGGGGAAGGTCCAACGGGGCCATGGGGAGGCGTCGGTGGCCGCGACCGGGTCGGCGTCGGCGTGCGCTGGGTCGACGGCGACCCAGGTCAGCGAGCGGTGTGATCCCAGTGCGCGCAGTGCGAAGGCAGCGTTGTCGCCGTCGGTGACGGTGCTGTTGCGCATCAGACTGTCGCTGCCGATCACGGTCACCGCGGGTCGGAGACCAGGGATCGCGGGCAGGGTGCGTATCACGTCGCCCCCGTCGTCGGAGCGCACGCAGCCCTGACCCGAGGTGGACGTGTAGGCGCGGCTGCCCGGCTCGGCGGCGAAGATCAACCCCCGGTAGGGCGAAGTGGTGCATTCTGCGTCGATCGGTGCACGGGAGGATGGCCCCGGAACGGCCCGGACTGGTATGCCGAGGGCCTGCAGTACCGGCGTCGCGGGTGCGATCAGCACGAGCGAGCCGGCGCCGGCGGAGGAGCGGGCGATCTGGCGCAGTGACTGCACGCCGAGCAGACCTCCGCGGGTGAGCACGACTGTCGTGGCGGTGTCGGACGGGCGGCGACTCAGATCACCGGCGGTGTGGGCCACGGTGACCTGCACGCCCTGGGCCCGTAGCACCTGCGCGAGGGCCTTGGATCCCGTCGGAGCAGCAGACGCCGGATCGAGCGGTTCCTTCCTACCCGGACCACCGATAACGGCCGCGATCGCCACCAGGATCAGCACGAGCACGAGCAACGCCGCGAGCAACCGGCCGCGGGTCATCCGTTGCTCCCCGAGCCGGTGAAACTACCGGCCGCGGGGGCTGGGCGGGCACGCTGCACGTCCAGTTCCAGCTCGCGCATCCGGGCGCAGGCTGCGGCGTCGGCGGGCTGATCGCCGTACAGCACGGCATCGAAGATCGTGGCCGCGGCGGCGACGTCGCCCGCCCGGTCGGGGAACCGCCCACCGAGGACCCGTGCGATGTCGTACGCAGTCAGGCCGGGTGCCGGATCGACCAGCGCGCGCTCGACGCCCCGCACGGCGAGGGCACGGAAGTAGTCGAGGGTGGCACCTTGGAAATCGCCTGCGCGCTCCGCGTCGCCGGCCCGGCGGCGTAGATCAGAGGCTGTCATGGCATGTTCGCCGAGTACCGCGTCCTCGTTCGTGGATCGGGGGTGCACCCGACCGCGGCGAAGGCTGATCGCCGCGACGACCACGAGCAGGATGACCAGGAGGATGCCGACCAACCAGGCAATCGCGGGCACCGTGCCGCCGGCTCCGTCAAGCAGCCGGCCCAGTTGTTCGCCCAGCCAGTCCAGCACCGTCTGCAGCAGGCCCTTGTGCTGCTGATACTCCTGTTTGGCCAGTTCCTGGCGTAGCAGGTTCGCTGCCTGACCCGCGCTGGGCGTCAGCGGTGGGCCCTCAGTTCCTGCCATGACCGTCCTGGGCTGCAGCGGA
>JALYUK010000209.1 GCA_030853805.1 Actinomycetota bacterium
CCCGGCGAGCCGAAGTTGCCCTGGCCGTCGACCAGTGGGTAACGCATCGACCACGGCTGCACCAGGCGCACCATGGCGTCGTAGATAGCGGTGTCGCCATGCGGGTGGTACTGACCCATCACGTCACCGACGACGCGGCTGCACTTGTTGTAGCCGCGGTCGGGCCGGTAACCACCGTCGTACATCGCGTAGACGATGCGGCGGTGCACCGGCTTCAACCCGTCCCGCACGTCGGGCAGCGCGCGGCTGACGATCACGCTCATCGCGTACTCGATGTAGCTGCGCTGCATCTCCGCGTTGAGATCGATCGGCTCGATACCGATATGGCCCTCGGGGCCATCCGGTGGCAACGTCACGTCAGACATGAATTTCCTTCTAGTCCTTTGCATTCGCTAGCTGGGGCACCTGACGCTGTCGGCGCTAGATGCCTGTGTTTACTGCTCGATATCTGCCGCTCACTCCGCTTCGGCCGCGTGCTCGCTTCGCTCGCCCACAACCTGCGCTGCACTCGCGTCAGATATCGAGAAAACGAACGTCCCTGGCATTGCGCTGGATGAAGTTGCGTCGCGACTCGACGTCCTCGCCCATCAATATCGAGAAGATTTCATCGGCCGCCGCCGCGTCGTCCAGCGTGATCTGCAGCAGGGTGCGGTGGTCGGGGTCCATCGTGGTGTCCCACAGCTCGTGGTCGTTCATCTCGCCCAGGCCCTTGTACCGCTGGGTGGGGTTCTCCTTGGGCAGTCGCCACCCCTTGCTCTGACCCTGCGCGATCAGCCCGTCCCGCTCGCGGTCGGTGTAGGCGAACTCATGCTCATGGTTGCTCCACTTGATCCGGTAGAGCGGCGGCTGGGCGAGATAGACGTACCCGGCCTCCACCAGCGGACGCATGAAACGGAACAGCAGCGTGAGCAGCAAGGTGCGGATGTGCATACCGTCGACGTCAGCATCGGCCATCAGCACGATCTTGTGATAGCGCGCCTTGGCAAGGTCGAAGTCTTCGCCGATACCGGTGCCGAACGCCGAGATGAGAGCCTGCACCTCGTTGTTGGCCAGCACGCGGTCGATACGGGCCTTCTCCACATTCAGGATCTTGCCGCGGATCGGCAGGATGGCCTGGTTGTGCGGGTTGCGCCCCTGGGTGGCCGAACCACCCGCAGAGTCACCCTCGACGATGAAGACCTCGCTGATCGTGGGGTCCTTGGACTGGCAGTCGCGTAGCTTGCCCGGCAGACCACCGGACTCCAGCAGACCCTTGCGCCGGGTCGCCTCGCGTGCCTTACGAGCCGCCATCCGGGCCGCGGCCGCCTGCACCGATTTACGCACGATGTTGCGACCTTCGGCGGGGTGCTGCGCCAGCCAGTGACCCAGTTCGTCGGTAACCGCACGCTGGACGAAACCCTTGACCTCGGAGTTACCGAGCTTGGTCTTGGTCTGACCCTCGAACTGCGGCTCACCGAGCTTGACCGAGATCACGGCGGTCAAGCCCTCGCGGATGTCGTCACCGGTGAGGTTGGTGTCCTTCTCCTTGAGTAACTTCTGGTCGCGGGCGAAGGTATTGATCAGGGTGGTCATCGCGGCGCGGAACCCCTCTTCATGGGTGCCGCCCTCGTGGGTGTTGATTGCATTTGCGTAGGTGTGCACCGATTCGGAGTACGCCAGCGTCCATTGCAACGCCACCTCGACGGACAGGAGCCGGTCTGAATCTTCGTGCTCGAACCAGATGATCTGCTCGTGCACCGGTTCGTTTTTCTTGGAGGAGTTCAGGTACGCCACATAGTCCAGCAGGCCGTTGTCGTAGCAGTATTCGATCCGCGTCGGCGCTCCGGTGGGCGCCTCCTTGCCCTCGGCGATGGCCTCATCGGTCGCACCCTCATCGACGTCCTCCGCATGGCCGGGACGCTCATCGGTCAACGTGAGTGTCAGGCCCTTGTTCAGGAAGGCCATCTGCTGGAAGCGTGCGCGCAACGTGTCGAAGGTGTATTCGACAGTGTCGAAGATCGTGTCGTTGGCCCAGTAGGTGATTGTGGTGCCGTGATCTTCGGGGGTGACGGTGGGACCGACATCCTCCAACGGGGCCAGCGGTACCCCGTCCGCGAACTCCATCACCCAGCGCCGACCGGCCTGACGCACCTCGGCGATCAGCCGGGTCGACAGGGCGTTGACCACGGAAGACCCGACACCGTGCAGCCCACCGGACACCTTGTATCCGCCGCCGCCGAACTTGCCGCCCGCGTGCAGCTGGGTCAGTACAACCTGGACTGTGGAAACGCCTTCGGTCGGGTGGATACCGACGGGGATACCGCGGCCCTGGTCGACAACGCGCACCCCGCCGTCCGCCAGCAGAGTGGTGTCGACGCGGTCATTGGCACCGGCGAGCGCTTCGTCCACCGCGTTGTCGACGATCTCGTAGACCAGGTGATGCAATCCGCGTTCACCCGTGGACCCGATGTACATACCCGGGCGCTTGCGGACGGCCTCCAGGCCTTCCAACACCTGGATCGAGTCGGCGTCGTACACCGATTCCTCGGCAACAGCTGCGGTAGGTGCGGCAGGTGCGGCCGGACTCGTCGCCTCGGGAGTGTCGCGTGATGTGTCGTGCGGTGTATCCAGAGCGTGGTCCTGCGGACCGTTCTCTGACATGGGGGGCTGCGACACGTCGCTCCTTCTTACGGTGACAGAACAGTGACCCCCCGACGCGACTGAATCCGACCATGAATATCGGATCAACAGGATCGTGGGATCGACTCCTTAGTCTACCCTCCGCGGGGCCCCGATGACGCCCTCCACAGCTATTAAAACGGCATTTGCGGACACATTCGTCCAGCAGATGACCACCCGTACAGCTCAGGGTGGCTGAAGCCGTGCTGACGCCGTTGGGCGTACGTCTATTTACGCATCACATAGATGTAGGTCGGCGTCGAGCCGTTGGCTCCCGGGAGGGAACATTCGAGGTAGGCCGCGACCGTGCAGCGCACGTCGTAGCTCTTCTTGGTCGCGGCGCTCACGACCGTTATCTGGAATGCGTCGCCCGTGGCGTTACCAGCCTGCTGGGCCGCCTTGGTGGCCACATCCGCCACGAAGGGACACGTCGTACCCGAGCCCGTGACCTTGTAACCGGTGTCGGTGCCCGCACACTGGACAAAACCCGGTGGCGGGGCGATGGCGGGTGGCGGGGCGGACGCCGAACTACTCGAGGAGGACGGACTGGATGGCGTGCTCGACGATGAACCAGACGACGTGCTCGGGGCTGGATCGGTACTGGCGGAAACAGTCGTCACCGGCTGACTGGCGGCAGTATTGGGCGTGGTTCGCTGCCCGCGCAACAACATGAAACTGACGACCGCGATCGCCAGGACCGATGCCGCGATGATGACCCAGGGCAATAGCAAGCCGGCTCGCCGCGGTGGAGGAGGCGAGCCGACATATCCCATGCCCGACCCCTCAGTGGCTGCCGCGCGGGGCTCAGGCGCCGCTTGGCGCGCTCGCGATCCGCCGTCGGCGGGAAAGAGTTCGTCGAAGGTGTCGTCGCCGAGAGCTGGTTTACGTCGATCGTCGTTGTCTGGCACGGTGCAAACAATCCTGCCGTCGCGTACGGGTGGCTCTACAAGGTAAACGGATCACACCGGACCAGGTCAACCGTAGGTATCGCGCGGGCCGCGTCCCGGCGCCCGGCGGAATCCATGCGACCACGACGGTGCACCCGGTCCGGTAACCCGTAGTTCCAGGACGACGTCGGCACCGACGAGCTGCTCCATCCTGCCCAACATGGTGGATGACAACAGTCGCAACTGGGTAGCCCAGGCGGTCGAATCGGCCTTGACCGTCAGGACCCCGTCGGCGTAGGTCACCGGTTCACTGTGCGCGGCGACCTCCGGCCCGACGATCTCGCGCCAGCGTCCCATCACGGTGCCTGCTGCAACATCCAGCTGCCACCCGCGCTCGGCGAGCAACCGGTCGAACTGGGCGCCGAGAAGCCCGGGATCCCTGCCGCCGTCCCGGAAATGACCGCGACCGATGTCGCCGGCCTTGGGTCGTCGTTTCGGCAGCGGTGCACCTGGCCGGAAGCCTTGTTGAGCTGCTCCGGCGCGCGCTCGCGCCAGGGCGTCGCGCGCGGCGTCGATCCGATCGATCGGGTCTGCCGACCAGCCCTCGGTGTTCTCCTGCCCACCCTCGGGCGGAAGGTCGCCCGTTGCGTCCTCGGTCATGATGGAGCGACTTCCGCGTCCGGTATCACGACGGCTCCGCGAGTGACCTCGTACAGCCTGCCCGCGAGTCGGCCCGGTACGTCATCGCGCACTGCCGCCGTGATCAGTACCTGTTCGCAGTCCTCGATCAGCGCCGCCAACCGTGACCTGCGACCCGCGTCGAGTTCGGCGAAGACGTCGTCCAGCACCAGCACCGGGTCCGTCGCCACGTCGGCGCGCAACAGCTGGAAGGCCGCCAGCCGCAGCGCCAAAGCGAATGACCAGGACTC
>JALYUK010000211.1 GCA_030853805.1 Actinomycetota bacterium
CACGAACCGGGTGAGCAGGACTACACCGAGAACGACCAGCACGATGAGTAGCCCGTTGCTACGTGCCCAGTACGACAGGTCATTCACTGGGGGGAGCACCAAGAAGCCACCACTTTCACCGCGGGTCGGTTTGCTGTCGAATACGTGAAGATCATTCTCGCTCGTCGGCCTGGGCGTGCCCGGTGGAAACACTGTGGCCCAGCAGGTCACGGCTGAACCCTCCCATCGAATGCTCCGCCACCGGCAGCGAGAGGTCCATTCCCAGCAGGTCGGGCAGCACATTCACACCAAGATCCGCGACGATGAGGCCGTACGTCTCGGTCTGCCGGTGTTCCGGATCTGCGTCCGAGCCTTGGCCACGTCGTCGTGACGGTGATCAACGACTGCCAGGTGATGAGGGGTAGAAAGGGAGGAGACACCCGGACCGACGAGAGGCGTACACGATGACTGACTACCGCACTGAGAATCCTGCAAGCGGAAAGGTGCTGGCCACCTTCGAGGAACTGGATGATGCAGGCGTGCAGGCCGCGTTGAATGCTGCACACACCGGGTTCGCTTCATGGCGCCGCACCGACGCGGCAGACCGCGCGGCAGCGTTGAGCCGGACGGCGGACCTCTACGAGCAGCGCTCCGATGAGCTGGCTTCGGCCATCGCCACCGAGATGGGCAAGCCGGTCAAGGAGGCGGCCGGCGAGGTCGCGCTCGCCGCCTCGATCTACCGCTACTACGCCGAGCAGGGCCGCAAGGGCCTGGAGCAGGACACTCTCGACGAGCGCTCCGTGGTGCTCAAGGAGCCGGTCGGGGTGTTGATCGGGATCATGCCCTGGAATTTCCCGTACTACCAGGTGGCCCGTTTCGCAGCGCCGAACCTGCTGCTGGGCAACACGATCCTGCTCAAGCACGCGCCGATATGCGCTGCATCGGCCCTGTTGATGGAGCAGATCCTGCACGAAGCCGGGGTCCCGGCAGATGCGTACCAGAACATTTTCGCCAGCAACGAGCAGATCGCGGATCTGTTGACCGACCCGCGGGTGCAGGGCATCTCGCTGACCGGTAGTGAGCGGGCCGGTTCGGCAGTCGCAGAGACGGCTGGGCGCAATCTGAAGAAGGTCGTGCTCGAGCTGGGCGGCTCCGATCCGATGATCGTGCTGGACTCGGCCGACATGGCGCGGACCACGAAGGTCGCGGCGCGGGCCCGGCTGTCCAACTGTGGGCAGGCCTGCAACTCCCCGAAGCGGATGTTCGTAATGGCCGATCTCTACGACGAGTTCGTCGACGGTTTGACGCAGCAGTTTGCGGGCACGCGGGTCGGTGACCCGTTCGAGGACGGGGTGCTGGTCGGTCCGATGTCCTCCTCGGAGGCGCTGGACCGCCTGGAGGAGCAGGTCAAGGACGCCATCGACAAGGGCGCGACGGTGCGTACCGGCGGTGGGCGGTTGGACCGGGACGGATATTTCATGGAACCCACGGTGCTGACCGACGTCACTCCGCAGATGCGCGCTTTTACCGAGGAACTGTTCGGCCCGGTGGCCGTGGTCTACAAGGTCGACTCTGCCGACGAGGCCGTCGAAGCGGCCAACGCATCGCAGTTCGGGTTAAGCGGATCGGTCTGGACCAGCGACGTGGACAAGGGTCGCGCCGTGGCGCAGCGGCTGGACGTCGGGATGGCATTCGTCAACGAGCACGGCACCACGGCGCCCGATCTGCCGTTCGGTGGAGTGAAGCGCTCCGGGTACGGCCGGGAGCTCGCGTCCTACGGCATGGACGAGTTCGTCAACAAGAAGTTGGTGCGCGGCGCCCGTAAGTAGGAATAGCCCTTGACAGTGAACTTTATAAAATAGCATTTTTTGTAAAGTTCACTGTGCCGGGAGCCACCAGCATGACGACATACGAAGCATTGGGGACGGTGCCGCAGGGGTCGACTCAGATCTGGCGCGATCGCAAGCGCTATCTGTGGCTGATCGGCTTCGTAGTGCCGTCCCTGGTGTTCGTGGCCTTTGTCGGCTACCTGGCGACCGGGTGGGGCGTGTGGTTCTGGCTGGGGCCGATGGTGATTCTGATCGTCGTGCCCGCCATCGACCTACTGACCGGACTGGACCGAAGCAACCCGCCGGACAACGTGATCGAAGCGCTGGAGAACGACAGGTACTACCGCTGGGTCGTCTATGCCTACCTGCCCATCCAGTACGTGGGGTTCTGCTCGCCAGGTACGCGATCAGCGGGGGCGGGCTGTCGCTCGACGTGGCCGACAAGGTCGCCATCGCCATCTCGATCGGCTGTATCGGCGGCATCGGCATCAACACCGCTCATGAGTTGGGTCACCAGAAGGAGAGCATCGAGCGTTGGCTCTGAAAGGTCGCTCTGGCACAGGGTTACCCCCTCACCGGACCAGCGACCGTGGTCGTAGAGCAGTCGGCAGCGCGTCGCCCGCTTACGTTGATGCGGGTCGACTTCGTCGAGGATCCCGCCGAGATCCTCGATCAGCAGTGCCCCGGCTGCGGATATATCTACGACGAAGCGATGGGGGCGCCGCGTGAGGGTTTCCGGCCCGGCACCCCGTGGGCGCAGGTGCCTGACTCATGGACCTGCCTCGGCTGCGGAGTGCGCGAGAAGCTCGACTTCGTCCCGATACGTAAGATCGGTGCATGATGCGGATCGTTGCTGATCTCGCCAAGTGCCAAGGCCTCGGTATATGCGAGGCGATGGCGCCCGATCTGTTCGAAGTGGGGGACGACGACCTGGTC
>JALYUK010000266.1 GCA_030853805.1 Actinomycetota bacterium
GCGAAGGTCTGCGTGATCGATGACGTCTGGGCCTCGGTCGGCTCGGACAACATCAACCGCCGCTCGTGGACACACGACTCGGAACTGGCGTGCGCGGTCGTAGATGACGCACGCGACGAGCGTGAACCAGCGGTGATCGACCGGTTCGGTCACGGCGCCCGCCAGTTCGCCCGCAAGCTGCGTCTGGAACTGGGCCGCGAGCACCTGGACCTCGACGACGACAGCACTTTGATCGACCCCTCCGAGGCGTTCGACTCCTTCGCTGCGAGTGCTGCAGCTCTGCAGGCCTGGCACGACGGCGGCCAAAGTGGGCAACGTCCACCGGGCAGGCTGCGGCCCTACGCGCCGCCCGGCCTCTCGCGTCGCACCCTCGCCTGGGCGACACCGCTCTACCGGATGGTCTACGACCCGGACGGTCGGCCCTTACGGATGCGCTTCGCCAACCGCTTCTGACCCCCGGCAGCCGATCACTACACGTCACAGCAGGTGGCCCCTTTTCGCCCAGTAAGGGCTACGCCTGGGAACGCGGATCCCCGGACCACCGAGAACTACAATCGCGCCCGGGGCAACCTCGACCGCTACGGCGTCTATTTCCTCACCGCGGACGTGGCTGAAACTATGCCCTGGACCGAGTCCTCGTCCTCGTCGGATACCGCGGTCAATGCTGGTCGGTGCGCGGGTGATCTTCGAGGGCGTTGAGGACTGTGCCTAGCAGATCCGGTGTCGGCAGGATGCGCAACGATTCATCGATCTCGAGTTGGGCCCAATGCCGATCGCGTGAAGCTGCCGTCGGGTCGAGAGCGACGCGCACCTGGAGACTGAGGAAGTTCAGCTGGGTGGCGATCAGCATTGTGAAGTCGGCTGCTGAGCGTAGTCGCGCCGGTCCGCCTGCTTCCACGTAGGACCGGTATGCCCACCGCATCGAGTCAAGATCCGGTTGCCCGTCGTGGTAACAGGCCACCAGAGTGCGGGCCAGCTCCTGCGCTGGTTCCGCGGGCCCGATGTCCTCCCAGTCCACGACCACCAGCTCACCGGCTTCGTCGGCGAGCACGTTCTCCGGATGCAGGTCGCGGTGACACAGCCGCATCCTGGCCGGCGCGGGCGAAGAGAGGATGGAGTGCAAAGCGGGCAGGCCGTCCGCCGCGGCGGCCAACCGTGTAGCCCAGGACATGCCGGCTTCAGTGGCTGCTGTCACCAGTGGTCCCCACTCATCCTGGTCCGGCGGGACCTCATACCACGGCTCGGGTGGTGCGCCGTTGAGCTCCCGGTCTACTGGTTGAGCACACCGGTGTAGACGGGCAAGGAGAACGCCGAGCGCCTCCGCGGTGGCAGCGAGGTCGGCACTGCGCAGCTCGACCCAGTCATAGAGCCGCAGCCACCCGCCGTTCGTTAGCGGCACGACGTACTCCCCGTTGCGATCGAGATGGCTAGCCGGGAGGCGGACTCCTGCTGCGGCTGCCCGCCGCGCAAATTTCACTTCGCTCTCCACCTGACCTTGCGCAGGAGGTGCACCCGCGGACACTTGCTTAAGCGCGTACACCCGACGCCCAGCCGTCAACCGCCACACCTGGCCCCGTGCGCCCCGTGCGCCGGGCGTGATCGAGACGTCCTCATCCCCAAGGTCGAACGACTCCCGCGCCCGGGACATCAAGTCGGACTGCATGCAACCAATTATCGGTGATCAAGACATTCGCGGTAGACCTGCGTCTTCTCGCCGCGTTGCGGGCGGTTGGCCTTCCTCACTTCTCGGAGAGAAATAGTCGGCGCCAGCTGTCGGCCAACCATTCCTGGTAGTGCTCCGGCGACCAGCCGCGGTCCTGGACCAGTAGTCGGTGCAGGTCGGGACTGTTGGTGGCCCAGATCGTGTCAGCGACCTCGTCCATGCTCAGGCCGCCGCGGAGCTGACCGGTCGCGAGCAGGTCTGCGGCGAGCAGTCGCATGTTTGTGGCGCGTCGGTCGCTGATCTGCGACCAGACCTGAGCCGCTTCCGGGTCAGTGGCCGAGGCGTCGCGCAGCGCCAGGAAGAGCGGTGCTAGTTGCGAAAGGATGCGGCGCATCGCGGCTGCGTACAGATCGAGCTTTCGGCCCGCATCAGGCTCAGCGGTGATTTCTTGAACATAATCCCGCTCGAACGGGTCGAGCGGTCGGTCAGTCCCGGAGATGGCTCGCTCGACCAGTTCTCGCAGGATTAACGGCTTGCGGCCGACCAGCTCGTAGATCGTGTCGACGTGCACGTCGGCGCGACGGGCAAGTTCGGCGATCGTCGTTCCCCGATAGCCCCGCTCGACGACCAGAGCCTGGGCCGTTACCAGGATCCGCTGACGCGTTGCCTCGGACTGAGCCCGGCGCTGCTCACTCTCATACCCACGTTTCATTACACCTCCCTGTTGACGGCTGTTCCGCTCAAGACCATAGTTGATCCGAAGATCCTTCGGATCAACTGAGGAGACCGGCGCCATGACCTACGCATTCACCCAAGACGTCCCGATTGATACAACGGCGTACGACAAAATCGTCGCTGAACTCGGGCCCGACCCCGCACCAGGCTTCGTCGTGCACCTGGCGATCGCGCGCCCCGAGGGTGGCCTGCGCTACATCGACGTCTGGGACACCGAGGCGGACTTCGAGAAATTCGCCGAAGAGCGCTTGCATCCAGCCGTCCACCCGGTACTGCACGCGGCCTTCGGGGAGAACATGCCGCCCGAGCCCGAGCGCGTTCCTCTCGACGTCATCCACGTC
>JALYUK010000299.1 GCA_030853805.1 Actinomycetota bacterium
CTCGGCGACGGGTGGTTGTACAGCGGTTGGGTGGTCGGGACCTCACACATGCGGGCCGGACCCGACAACTGGCCAGCTGTCGGGTCCAAGTTGTTCCACGCGAGTGGTATATGGCCGCTTGTCACCCGTGACGAGACCGTGGTACTGACCAGTCAGCCGCCTGCAGTGCTGGTTCTACAGGCCAAAGGCGGTCCCATCGGACAGGCCCGCATCGAAGTGCGACTCACAGCGCAGGGCAACGGGTGCCAGGTCGAGATGGATGAAACACCTATCGGTGGGCCAGGCCGGTGGTTACATAACCCCATCGCCGCAGCCGGGATACACCGCCGCAACGTTGAAGCGCTGAACCGGCTTGCGACCCTTGTCGAGCGTCGCACCACACCCCCACAGCATTGACGTCAGATCGTCTCGTGACGTAACGCTCAGGTGCCAGCGCGGGCAGGACCGGGCTGGCACCCTCGGTGAGTGATGCGCTGTGCGTATGACCTCTTTGGAGGCGATCGCGGTTGCGACGTCGCGGGGACAGGTGCGTCGGCGGCGAAGAGAATCGAGAGTCCCAATGGCTGGGGCTCCCGGTCATCGAGGGACCTGGACCGGTTGTAGCGCTTGAATCACTGCACCCCAGTTTGCGCCTGCGGGGACGCCTGCCTGTCTTCTTGGTCGCCGGGCGCCCGCAATGCGGGTGCGCCGAAGCCGGCTTTGCTGAGAATCTCGCCTGTTGCGACACCGAGGGCGCCGATGACAACACCTGCAATATCCAGAGAATGTCGACCGAACGCCACACCGAACGCGAGAAGGAGCGAGCCCAGGATCAGGATGGCGACCATTGTCCACGCCGCGATGCTGTTGCCGTGATTACCTGGTTCCTCTTCAGCCATTGCATTGTCCTTCCATTGGTTGTTGTCACTATCTGACCCGTGGGGGGTGATCGGTCCCCGGAATTTGTGATCGGAGGTCAGGACGAGGCCTAGCCGCTAGTCGTTGCCTTGACGCCGCTTTTCGATGCGAACCAGCAATTCACCTACCGAGCCCAGCAGCATGCCGAGACTCCCGAAGACGAACAACCAGATCGCGAATGTCTTCACACTTGCCCAGAAAAACAACACGCTGCCAATGACGAACAACGTGTTGCCTGCCAAACCGAGGCCCAGGTGCACCCACGGGAAATCTCGCAGCGCTGTACCTATCCACCGGCGCTGTGCGTTGCGGGGAGTTTTGTTGCGCGTTGTGCTCATATGCGCTCCTTATCCGGTGGCTGACGTCTCTGCGGCAAGCGTCGGGTGCTCGGCACATGAGGTCCGAGGTGGTAGCAGTGGTGCTCGCTCTACCGGGGACTCTGTTCGGCGACTTGCGCAGATACTTCTTCGGGTAACCGACGGTCGATCAAGTACCGCGCGGGCTGACCGGCCGAACAAGACCTGCGTAGGAGTGCTGAACTGTGCGGATCACCTGCCCGAGGTCAAACGTTGCTGTTAGACAATAAATATACGGGACGGTCGCGTGGTCCGGCAAACTCAATCAGGAAGCCTATTGGCGCCCACAGCTGGCTGCCCGTGTCACGAGTTCACTGTTCCTGTCCGGTCAACATCGCCGACGCGCTGCGGCCAGGGAACCCCGGGCTGGATAGCCGGACGCGCAGCTGCGCGCCTGCCGCGGCTGTGTTGACAATGATCCAGGCGTCGGTCGTGAGCAACGTCGCGCCAGCGAATGCGGTCAGCATGATGTGCGGGTCGCGGCAGAAGGCCTACTACCCGATCCGCGCCAGGACCAGGATCAGGACGATGTCGAAACCGACCCAGGTAAGGCGATGGCGCACGCTGAGGTTGCGTCCGCGGCTCCTGGCGTGACCGAGGCGCAGCTGACCTGGCATGTGCCAGTGGTCTGCTTGCGCACCATCGAGGCTCAGCGGTAGACCAGGTCCAGGGTGGCGAACGCGCCCAGGGCGTGGTCGGCGCGGAAGGTTTCGTGATCGCGGCGTACCCGGTGGGCGGCGTCGACAGCAAAATGGATGATGTCCTGGGCGAACAGATCCACCGCGCCGATAGCGCTGGTGATCGCGGGCTCTATGTCGTGGTCGATTTTGCCGTCTTCATCAGACATGGCGTGGGCGCGGGCAAGGACTCGACCAGATACCCGCGCGTACTGATGCCAGTCAGCGCTGGACAGGTCGGCCAGGTCCACGTCGTCGCGGTACCAGGATCGTTCGCGGACCAGGAAGCTGTTGCCTTCATGGGTGAGGCTGCCGTAGAAAACGCCAGGATTGACCATGGACACCCGGTGGGCATCCGCGACCCGTGCGCCGTGGTGGTGGGTGACGTCCGTGGCGGGGTCGGCATCGGTTGAGTTGAAGTCGGAGGCGGGTACCAGCCCGGTCAGCGCGGACCGTCGGGCCCGTTTGATCTCAAGGAGCACGTCGTCGCTTCCATCGTCGCCCGGTCCGGCGATCAGCACGTAGTAGCGGGTCAGGCCGAGCGACGCGGTGCCTTGGCCTTTACGTTCGGCCACATCCTTGACCCTCATCCCGGCCGCGCGGGCAGGTACCTGGATGTTGCTGTCCCGCACGTACTGGTCGATGAGGTCCTGAAACTCTTCATGCCGGCTGGAGATCGGGACGATCTTCTTGCTGGACGCGAAACGCTGCCGCGTCTCATCGAGATACTTCTTCGCCAGATACTTCGAGCGGGAACCCGAGGTCGCATCCTTGATCAGTTCGGCAATGACCTGCGGGGAATTGTCGCGGCGTAGTTCATCTTCGGTCTCGGTGCCATCGGCGGCGTAGGAGGCAATATACTCGGCGTATCCGCGCACAAATGCGCCCGCGATGCTGCGTTGTTTCTTCTTACCTTTTCCCCCCTCGTATCCGGCGGCGAGCATGAATGCTGTCGCGCCGCGTTTGAGGTCCCACGTGAAAGGGGCGTAGGCCGCTTCGTCGTAGTCGTTGACCCCGAAGACCGGCACATCATCGGCATTGGGTACTACCCCGAAGTTCTGCGGGTGCACGTCACCGGCAGCCAACACCGTTGGCATCCAGGCGTCTTCGCCGACCATGTCGCGGTAGAACAACAACGCGGTACCGCGGAAGAAGGAAAAGAGGGAACCGGCAAGCTTGTCGAACTTCGCCTGGGTTTCCTCGTTCCGGGTCGCGATACGCGTCTCGTGATCTTCCCGGATCGTTTGACGCACACGGACCCGGCGGTCATAACCTGTCAACATCCGTGGCAACAACACCATCTCCCCAGCGGTACGGCGACGCGCGAGATCAGCGAAGGCCTCCACCCTGGACGCAGCGGGCCTCCCGTCGCTCTGATCCCGGAGGAGGTTGGAATCGCCGCTGTTGTTGCTCATGAACGTGTGTCTACCTGACGCTGCCCCTCCGCCAGGACCGTGGGGTGGTTAAGCGGTGGTTTGCTTCGTTGCTCCACTGACGGCCGGCGTGTGTCGGCTTGGACCCGGTAGGCCGGTTCCGAATGGCCCGCGAGCCTGCTCCCGACGACTTGATTTCCAGGCGTTTTCGCCCGCGCGACCGGTTACTTCCCGTTGGTCATTCGGACAGCTCGGCGGCGCGCAACGCGTGCACCATCAGCGGGCCGCGCGGGGTGCCGGCCCGGTGCAGTGAGATACCGCCCCCGGCCTCGAAGACCAGTACATCGACCTCCGCAAGATCGCTGATCCCCTGTTGGCGCAATATCGAGTAGACGTCGCCTTCGGTCAGGCCGGCACGAGTCATGC
>JALYUK010000303.1 GCA_030853805.1 Actinomycetota bacterium
CCTGCGCCAGCGCGGGCAGGGACACAGACCTTTCCGCGATCCGGACAATGTCAGTCGCGACCGCGTGCGAGAGGCCCGCGTAACACGTCAACCAGTGTTGCGGGGAGCGGATCCCCCCGATCACCCAGGACTGATCCGCCAACGCCTGCATCACGAGTGTGATGAGTTCGGCGTGTGCCGCGTTGAGCCGACCCACCACATGCCACAGCGCCGTCCGCGGATCCGGTGGTGTCAGGGCCGGGGTATCAACCCAGGCGGTGTTCGAACTCATGTCTTCATACAAGCACCGCCCACCGACAACCCCTGATTGACCACCTCACGCCCGGCTGGGACGAGGCAGCGGGCCCCGCGCACCCTCAGAAAACGACGACCGTGACACCGGTCGGCGGCCGCTCTCCCATGACTGCGAGCGCCCCGCGTGGACCGGCCAGCTGCTCCAACCCGACCTTGGCAGTCACCAGGGACTGCGGGCGCAGAGCTCCGGTCGCGATCTCGGCGAGCATGGCCGGATAGTCGGCAGCCGCCATCCCGTGGCTGCCGTAAATCTCCAGTTCATGGGCAATGACCCGATCCATCGGCACGCTGCCGTGCGCATCATCGCCGAACAACAGCCCCACCTGTATGTGCCGACCGCGTCTGGCCAGGGTTTCGATCGCGGCGCGGCAGGTGAGCCGGCTGCCCAACGCGTCGATCGACGCGCGGGCCCCGCCATTGGTCAGTTCGCGCACCCGTTCGACCACGTGCGGCTCGGTGGCGTCGATCAGGACCTCCGCGCCGAACCGACCCGCCAGCTCACGAGCAGGTGCCGCACTGTCGACCGCAATCACCCGACCGCCACGCGACGCAGCGATCATCGTCGCTGAGAGTCCGACCCCTCCGCACCCGAAGATGACCACCCAGTCACCGGGCAGGACCCGAGCATGCGCGGTCACGGCCCGGTACGCCGTCGCGAAGCGGCAACCGAGCGCTGCTGCCGTAGCAAAGTCCAGATCCGCCGGTATCTCCACCAGATTCAGGTCGGCATGCGGCAGCGCAACCAGTTCGGCGAACGAGCCCCATCCGGTGAACCCCGGTTGGAACTGGTTCTCGCACACCTGTGGTGCACCGGCCAGACAGGTGCGACAGACACCACAACCGCAGACGAAGGGCGAGGTCACCCGTTGGCCGACGAGCGCACCGGTTTCGGGGCCGGCCTCGACGACGACACCGGCGAACTCGTGACCCGGCACGTGCGGCAGCACGATGTCGCGATCGTGACCGGCCCACCCGTGCCAATCGCTGCGGCACAGCCCTGTGGCACGCACCTCGATGACGACGCCATCGCGGGGGCAGGTCGGGTCTGCGACGTTTCGGACCGTCGGCGGCATCCCGAACTCTTCGTAGAGCAGCGCCTTCACTGCGGGTGCACCCGACAACTCATGACGTCCCCGACGGGTGTTGCAGAGCACCTGTGATTCACGAAGCAAGACCTTATCGACTGGGATCCACAGCCACGGGCAACTGAGGTGACAGCAAATGGCCCGCATCGGATGTCCGATGCGGGCCATTCAGGCCGGTGAACCAGCCTGTCGTGGTGCGCGAGGGGGGAGTTGAACCCCCACACCCTTTCGAGTACACGGACCTGAACCGTGCGCGTCTGCCTATTCCGCCACTCGCGCGAGTGCCGCCTCAGTTTGCCCTGTGCAGACCAGGATCGCCAAACCGAGCCCTCCCGATGCCACTGGGAACACCACGGGCCGGGCGTCGTTTCGGCTCTAGCATGGGGCGCCCCGTTACGATCGGGAACGCCTGCGGCGCATGTCGCGGCGACCGAGACCACGACCGGGAGCAGGGAGGCAGCGATGGGTTTGTTCTCCAACCTCGAACGTCGGCTGTCCGAAGGCGTCAACGGTGCGTTCGCCAAGGCGTTCCGCTCCGAGGTGCAGCCCGTGGAGATCGCGGCCGAGATGCGCGGCGCGATGGATGACCGTGCGGCGCACACCAAGAAGGGTCAGCGCGCGGTCGTACCCAACCTCTTCACCGTCGACCTCAGCCCCGGCGATTTCGAACGCCTGGACCGCGCCCGCGATGAGGTCGGCGACGAGCTGATCGCGAGCGCGACCGAGCATGCCGACGTGCAGCGGTACCTTCCCGGCGGCCCGATCGTCGTGGAATTCGCCGAGGACCCCGACCTGGAGACGGGCGTCTTCCGCCTGCGCCCCTCCATCGCCCGGCAGGTCGACAACGACCGGCGGCCGGCCCGACCACAGCCGCGTGAGTACGACGAGTTCCAACCCTCCTCGGCACGGCAGGAGCCCCAGCACGAGCCGGCCCCGCAACCGTATTTCCATGACGATTACGACCAGCAGGATTACCAACAGCAGGACTACCAACAGCCTTACGCCGAGCCCGCACCGACGCCGCGCACCCCGAGCCCGGCCGCTCCACGTCGTTTCAAGCAGCGACCGTCGCTGGTCATCGACGGCGACCGCTATCCCCTCCTGGGTGCGATCACCGTCATCGGCCGCGACGACGACGCGGACATCATGCTGGACGACCCGGGGATCTCCCGCCGACACAGCGAGATCCGGGTGACCAACGACGGTCCGCACCTGGTGATGACGGTGCGCGATCTCGGCTCCACCAACGGCACCTTCCTGAACGGCGACGCCATCGACCGGGCGCACCTGCACGACGGAGACCGGATCACCGTGGGCCGCACCCATCTGCTGTTCGAGGAAGGTGGCCGTAAGTGAGCGAGCTGACCATCACGGTCATCCGCATCGGTCTGCTGGTGCTGTTGTGGGCGTTCATCTTCAGCATCGTCGGTGTACTACGTGGGGACCTCTACGGACTGCGCGCTCCGCGTACCGAGGGCCGTCGCGCCCCCGCCCGCGCAGAAGCGGACCGTCGTCCGCCACGCGCTGTCCGCCGAGGCCCGACCCACCTGGCCGTCATCGAAGGCTCGATGCGCGGGATCAGCGTGCCGCTCTCCGAGGGCGGCGTGCTGATCGGCCGCAACCCCGAGTGCGTCCTCGTGCTGTCCGACGATTTCGCCTCCGGTCGCCACGCGCGGGTGTACCGCGACGGCGACGGCTGGTTCGTCGATGACCTCGGCTCCACCAACGGAACGTTCATCGGCGATCAGCCCATCGGCCAGCATGTGCCGTTGCGCGAAGGCAGCCGTATCCGCATCGGGCAGACCGTCCTCGAGGTCAGGAAGTAGGCCATGTCGATCGCTCTGCGCTACGCCGCCCGCACCGACCTCGGGCTCGGCTCCAAGACCCGCAACGAGGATTCCGGATATGCCGGCCCGGACCTGCTCGTGCTGGCCGACGGGATGGGCGGACACGCCGCCGGCGACACCGCCAGCTCCACCGTCGTCGCAGAGTTGGTGCACCTGGACGGGGAATCCCACGGCGCCGACGACGCGCTGGCGCTGCTACGCGAAGCCGTCATCCGGGCCAACGAGCGGTTGCGCGATGAGATGGACGATGAGCCGGACCTGGAGGGGATGGGCACCACGCTCATCGCCTTCCTGCGCACCGGGAACAAGCTGGCAATAGCGAATATCGGTGACTCCCGGGCCTACCTCGTGCGGGACGGCACATTCACCCAGATCACCAAGGACCACTCCCTGGTGCAGACGTTGCTCGACGAGGGCCGCATCACCCCCGAAGAGGCCGAGCACCACCCGCAGCGGTCCTTCGTGACCCGGGTACTGACCGGTCGCGCCGACGACGAGCCGGACCTTTCGCTCCGTGAAGCGCGGATCGGCGACCGCTACCTGATCTGCTCGGACGGGTTGTCCGACTATGTCGCCGGCTCCACCATCGAGGACATCGTCACCTCCGAGGGGATGCCCGGGGAGATTGCCGACCGACTGATCGCCATCGCTCTCAAGGCCTCTGCACGGGACAACGTCACGGTCGTCATCGCCGACATCGTCGACTCCCTGGACCCGACGTCCTCCACCCCGCAGATCGTCGGTGCAGCCGGCGCACCCGCGACCTCCACCGAGCACGACGTGCCCAGTTCACCGACCACACCGGCCGAGAAAGCCGCTGCCCTCAGTCGGGAGGCCAACGCACCCACAGCCGGCAACGCTGACGACGACGCCGGTGACGAGGCCGAACCGCCGGTGCTGGCCGAGGAGGGCCCGTCCCGGCTGCGCCGGTTCCGCTGGCTCGGTCTGGGCGTCCTGGTCGTCGCGGTGCTTGCCGTGGGCGGGTGGGTCTCCTACTCCTGGACCCAGTCCCAGTTCTACGTGGCCGACAGCAACGGCTCGGTCGCCATTTACCGGGGCCTGCACGACACCATCGGACCGCTGCACCTGAACTCGGTCGACCAACGCACCGACATCCGCCTGCAGGACCTGCCCCCGTACTACCAGACCCGCGTGCGCGCCTCCATCACCGCGACCGACCTGGCCGACGCCCGCCGGGTCGTGCAGACCCTGACCGCCCAGGCAGCCAGCTGTGCGGCGCAACCCGGCGGGTGCAGCCCGTGAGTCCGGTGACCGCGATCCGGACCGGTGCGCCCCGTACCCGGCGCGGGGTGGAGCTGCTCCTACTCATCTTCGCGATCGCCATCGTGCTGCTGGCGTACGCCGACGTCGGACTCGCCGTCAACGACACCCTGCCGCCGGACCTGCTCGTGCTCGGCGTGGGTTTCGCAGGGGTCGCGCTGGCCCTGCATCTGGTCGTGCGGTGGCAGGCTGCGTATGCCGATCCCGTCCTGCTACCCGTCGCCACCCTGCTCAACGGCCTCGGTCTGGTGATGATCCACCGGTTGGATCTGGCAAAGGGCACCAGCATCGGGCAGGGAGTGGCCCTCCGGCAGCTGATCTGGACCGGCCTCGCCGTGCTGGTGGCCGCGATCCTGCTCATCGTCCTGCGTGACCATCGACGACTGGGTCAGTACACCTTCACCTTCGGTCTGGCCGGGGTCGTGCTGCTCCTGCTGCCCCTCACGCCGATCCTGGGACGCAACATCAACGGCAACCGCATCTGGATCGGCCTGGGCCCGCTGTCGTTCCAGCCGAGCGAAGT
>JALYUK010000405.1 GCA_030853805.1 Actinomycetota bacterium
GGTGTACCCGGTGCGCTTGGTGTAGGTGAGGTGGTCGCTGGCCACGTTCTCCGTCAGTTTGAACAACCCGGTGCCATCGGTCTTGTTCGCGAGCGTCTTGCGGTCGGCCAGCCCGGCCTTGCAGACCATCGGCACGACAGACAGGCCCTGCAGGACGAACGGTGAGGGCGCGGCCAGTTTGAGGGTCACGGTGGAGCCCGACGCGGTCGCGGTGGCCCCGGGAGGTGCGAAGGCGCCCGTCAATGGACTCTTGTTCTTCGGGTTGGTCACGTAATTGAGATTCGCTGCAGCATCCGCGGCACTGAAAGGCGAACCGTCTGAGCAGGTGATGTTCGGGCGCATCGTGAACGTCACAGTCGTTCCCGATACCTTCCACGCCGAAGCCAATTGGGCTCCGAGTTGGCCCTTCTGATCGATGTGGATCAACGTGTCGTAGGCGTACGCGGCTAACTGAAGCGAGGAACTGTTCGCCGTCATTTGCGGGTCCAGGTTGCCTGGGTTGGTCGAGAGTGCGGTCGTGAAGGTGCCCCCGCTGACGACCTTGGCGCTCTTGGCAGCCTTGGTGCCGGTGCCACCGCTGCTGCCACCGCAGGCAGCCAAAGCGGTCACGGCCACGCAGACTCCAGCGACTGTTCCAACAAGCTTCATGGTGTGTCCTCTCGATGAATACGGCTATGCAGAAACAATCCACCCAAACGACGCGCGAGTATTCGTCCGTTGAAACAGTGCACGACGACGAAATTCGTCTGATCGGACACGTTCAGTCGCTGCTGCGGGGCATAACGCGGCCCAAGTGCAGAAATTGGGCGTGACCGGCGCCATCGTCGCCGACGAACGCGTGCGGCATATGCAGGCCATGGTCAGCGTCCTTGGCGATCAGCATGTCGTCCTGGTAACCCACCAGTTCGGTGCGTTGCGCCGGTTCACCCAGGTCAGCGAACGCGCCCTTGGCGTGGATCTCCCGCCAGATCCGTCCCTCGTCGTCTTGTTCTAGGACCACATCTGCCGTCGTACTGGAATAGGTGCCGATGTAGCGCGACGCGTCCACCCGGGGCGGGTCGGTCGGTGGGACCGGCAACGGTGGCAACTGCGCACCGGCCATCTCGGACAGCAGGTGAGCGAAGACGTCGCGGTACAGCGGGTATCCGTCGCCGCCATTGGTCAGTAGGACCACGGCGACACCTTTGTCTGGGACCAACCGCATGAACGAGGCCTGCCCGATGGTCGTGCCGTCATGACCGATGACCGGCCCCGTGGCGGTGTCGTAAATCTCCCAGCCCAGTCCCCAGGCATCACCCATGACCCCAAGGTGGGGCAACTCAACTTGCCGTTGCTGCATGGCGGCAACGGTGCTCTCCTTCAGGATCTGCGTGCCGCCGGTGGCACTGCCCATGTCCAGGTGCAGGTCGGCAAACGTGAGCAGGTCACCGGCGCTCATCGCCAAGATCGACCCGGCCGGCGCGTTGGAACGTGCCATGCTCCACACCGGAGCCGGTACCTGCGTCTGCTGGGTGTCGGATCGCAGATGACCAACCGCAGCACGGAACATGATTGCCTCCGCCGCGCTGGTCGCTGCGTGTTTCAACCCCAGGGGTGCGAACAGTCGGGTCCGCAGGCACTCGTCGTAGGTCGCGTCCCGCAGCACCTCAACGAGCCGGCCCAGCACGCAGTAGCCGGCGTTGTTGTAAGAGAAACGTTCGCCCGGTGGGAACAGTTGCGTCGTGGCGCTGAGTCCTGCGACGTACGTGCCTAGTGCATCGTCGCCGGGCCCAGTGTCGGTGAAGATGTCGCCCTCAAACCCTGCGGTGTGACTCAGGAGCTGGCGCACGGTCATGACTCGCGAGGCGTCCTTATCTGCCACCGCGAAATCGGGCAGGTAGCGGCAGATCGGCGCGTCCAACTCGGCGAGACCTTCCTGGACCAGCTGCATCACCAAGGACGCGGTCCATACCTTGGTGATCGAGCCAATCTGGAAGAGCGAGTCGGTCGTGGCCGATACCCCGGTCGAGACATTGAGCAGCCCGGCAGCGGCCTCGACCCGCTCGCCGCCAAAGCTGGCGGCGACGACCGCGCCGGGAACGTCGTACCGGTCGATAAGCCCCGGAAGGCGGGAGTCTAACCATGCCTGAACATCTTCCAGCTTCGTCATGGGAGGCAACCTAAAGTCCTCGAGGACGGCAGTGTTAGTCGAATAGACCTGCAAAGAAGGAGGGAATTTGTCCTACGCGACCAAGTCAGTTCCTTGCGGTGAGAGCAAGCTGCAGTGATGACCCACCCCCTTCGGTTGGACGACATGGCGGCCCTGCAGCTGCCCAGTGCGCCAACCCTGTCCCCCGACGGCCGGCTCGTCGTCTACGTCCTACGCACCACCGACCCCGTCGCCGACTGCGATCATCACGCGCTGTGGGCCGTCCGCGCGGACTTGTCCGGCGGCGCTGGAGTAGGCGCCTGGGGTGAGCCGTTCGCGCTGACCCATGGCAGCCACGACACCGTGCCGGCTCTGTCACCGGGCGGTGACCATGTCGCGTTCCTACGCGGGGCCTACGCGCCCCAGCTGTATCTGCTGCCTCTGGATGGTGGCGAGGCGAGCAGTGTGACCGATCTGCCGGGTGGAGCGGGCGCCCCCGTGTGGAGCCCCAGCGGGGACCGGATTGCCTTCCTCGCGCCGGTCCGGGTCGATGGCAGCGCGGCTGACCCGACTGCGCCGATCGTGGTGGGCCGCATGGGCTCCAAGGCCGACGGGTCGGGATACGCCGGCCCGGTGCGCGCCCACGTGCACGTCCTGGACGTTGCGTCCGGCGGGTTGCGCCAGGTCACCCACGGGGACTGGGACGCCGGTGCCCCGGCCTGGTCCCCCGATGGCGCCCGGTTGGCGTTTTCGGGGGCGCTCGAAGACGATGCCGATCGCACGCTGCGCTCCTGCCCTTATGTGCTCGACCCGAATGAGGAGCGACCACCACGACGGATCGGGGATGGTCGCGGAGTTGCCGGTCCTCTGCTGTGGAGCGCCGACGGCTCTGCCCTGATCGTGGTCGGGCAGAAGCGTCCGCGGTTGGGCCACACGGCCCTGCTGCGGATGGACATCGATTCCCACCAGGATGAGAGCACCGACCTCATCGAAGTTCTGGACCGTAACGTCATGCCCGGGGGTCCGGGTTACCCCGGTGGCCTACCTCAACGTCGGGCCGGCGGTAGCGAGCTCGTGTTTTGTGTCCGCGATCGTGGCTGCTCGCATGTCTACGCGGCCCCGGACGACGGGTCCACCCCGCCGCGTCTGGTCCTGGGCGGCGACAATTTGATGGTCTCCGGTCTGTCCGTGGCCGCGAACGCGGACGTGGCGGCGGTAGTTGTGGCCGACCCCACCACGTACGGTGAGATCGCGATCCTGCCACTGGGCGGCGGAGAGCCCCTGCGTCTGACGCGGCATACCGCGGCGAGTTTGCCGCAGGTGACGTTGCTGCGCCCGCAAGCCCGCACGTTCACTGTGCACGACGGCACCGAGATTCACGGCTGGGTGCTGCGTGACCCTTCGGCCCAGGCGCCCGGGCCGCTTTTGGTCGATGTGCACGGCGGACCGCACAACGCGTGGTCCCCCGTCGCTGATGCAACCCATCCTTACCATCAAGTGCTGGCGTCGCGCGGTTGGACCGTGCTACTGGTCAACCCGCGCGGCAGTGACGGTTACGGCGAGCAGTTCTGGAGCGGCGCCAAGGCCGCCTGGGGGCTGGCCGACGAGCACGATGTGTTGGACCCCATGGACGAACTGATCGCCGATGGCATCGCCGACGCGGACGCCCTAGCGCTGACCGGTTACAGCTATGGCGGGTACCTGACCTGCTGGCTGACCGGGCGTACCAACCGGTTCAAGGTCGCCGTCGCTGGAGGGGTGGTGGCAGATCTGAACAGCATGTGGGGCACCAGTGACGAGAGCCCCGCGCTGAGCGCCCAGGAATGGCCCGACCCGTTCACCGCACCGCAGGCGTTGGCAGCGATATCGCCGTGGTCGCACGCGGGAAACGTCACCACCCCCACGTTGCTGTTGCAGGGCCTCGCCGACGAGACCTGCCCATCGGGTCAGGCCGAGCAGTGGTTCTCCGCGCTACGCACCCGCGCAGTCCCGACGGAGCTGGTGCTCTACCCAGGCAGTTCGCACCTGTTCATCTTCAATGGGCGCCCCTCGCACCGGATCGACTACAACCGCCGACTCATCGAATGGACGGAGCATCACATGATAGGTAACACCACGCCGACGCAGCTCGATCAGGAGCATTGGGCCCAGCGACTCGCCGATCTGGCGAAACGCCACGGGGTCGTCGGTGCCAGCCTGGCGATCCGGCGCATCTCCGACTCCGGGAAGGTGCAGGACGACGAACTGGTCGAGGCCGCGACCGGCGTCCTGAACATGGACACCGGTTACCCGGCAACCACGGACTCGGTGTTTCAGATCGGTTCCATCAGCAAGGTCTGGACGACCACGATGGTCATGCAACTGGTCGACGACGGGCTGCTGGACCTGGATACCCCCGTCATCGAGGTCATTCCCGAGTTGCGTCTCATCGATCAGGACGTCGCTAAGAAGGTGACCATGCGTCACCTGCTGACCCACACCAGCGGTATCGACGGTGATGTTTTCACCGACACCGGACGCGGGGAGGACTGTTTGGAGAAGTATGTGGACGCGCTGCGCGATGTGGTTCAGAACCACCCCCTCGGCGCTACTTTCTCCTACTGCAACTCAGGTTTTATCCTCGCGGGGCGAGTGGTCGAGGTGTTGACCGGCAAGACGTGGGACCAGGTATTGCGTGAGCGGATCATCGAACCGCTCGGACTGACGCACACCTCCACGCTTCCCGAAGAAGCGATCCTCGGGAGAGTTGCCATCGGACATGTCAGCCCCGACCCCAAAAAGGCACCGCAGGTGACATCGACATTCCTGATGCCTCGGGCGCTCGGCCCGGCCGGTCTGATCACCGCGACAGCCAACGACGTGACGCTCTTCGCCCGGATGCACCTACGCGACGGTAAGGGACCCGACGGCACCCAGGTGTTGTCCGCGAAATCCGCTGCGTCGATGCAGAAACATCAGGTAGAGCTGCCCGATAAATACACCCTGGGAGACTCCTGGGGCATCGGCTGGATCCGTTTCAAATGGGACGGTGAGCCGCTCTACGGACACGACGGTTCGACCTACGGTCAAAATGCCTACCTGAAGGTGCTGCCGTCCCAGGGCCTGTCGGTGGCGTTGCTAACGAACGGCGGACACAGCACCGACCTCTATTACGACCTTTATCGTGAGATCTTCACCGAGGTAGCCGGCGTCACGATGAAGGCGCAGCTGACCCCACCACAAGATCCTCCGACGTTCGCCCTGGCCGAATACGTCGGCACGTACGAGCGCAGCGGTCTGACCTCGGAAGTAACCGAACGCGACGGAGAGCTGGTGATCAAGGTCATCCCCACCGGTCCGACCGCAGAAGCCACCGGGTCCACCACTGAGGAATACGTCCTACAGCGGGTCGAAAAGGACCAGTTCGTCACCCAACCGCCCGGGCAGGAGAGCTGGCTACCGGTCTTCTTCTATCGGCTGCCTGACGGCAGCCCCTACCTGCACTACGGGGCACGAGCACAACCCAGAGTCAGCTCAGGCTCCTAGCCCGAGGTCGGTCCGACACGAATGGCAACGCCCCCCACGCCTGTCACGCGTGGGAGCGTTGCCATTCGTACCTTTTGAATTGGACTAGCCCTAGCGAGGTTCGCCCCGTAACGGTCGACCGGGGAAGGCATCGGTCACCAGTGCGCCGTCGCGCACCACCGGCTCACCACCGACGAAGAGCGCCCGAATTCCCCGTGAGGGTGTGGTCGGCGCAAGGTAGGTCGCCATGTCAGTGACATTGGCCGGGTCTAACACCACAATGTCCGCGTCGGCGCCGATTCCCAGATGACCTTTGCTCCGCGCGGCGGGTGCTGCGTCATCCAGCACCCGGGCCGGTAGGTAGGAGCAGCGACGGAACGCCTCGGCCCAGGTCCACTGCCCAGATTCGATCACCATGGTGCGCAACGACCGGCAGAAGGTGCCAGCGGTACGCGGATGGGTAGACCCGCCGGGCGGCAGCGGCCACTGGGTGGATTCAGACTCCCCGCCCGGCCAGAAGACCGGCATCGCGTCACTGGCCACGATGCTGTCCGGGAACGCCAGTGCTGCGGTGAGGCGGGCACGGTCTCCCGGGTCTTCCTCGTTGAGGAACTCCACCACGCAGGGGGTGCCCGGCGCCTGCTCGCGTACCTCGCGTAGTCGAGCCAGGTCGGAGATGCGCTCACCGCTGGGGATCAGCACGAGCGACGACGGGGTGAGACCCCAGGCACTTAACCGTTCTGGAGCTAGGAAGAAGGCACCGATCGCGGTACTGCCCGCCCCGTAGGGGTAACTTTCCACCGTCACGCGCGAACCCTGCGCCTGTGCCAGGGACAGCGTGCTCAGCACCCGATCAATATGCCGCCGTGAGGTGCTATTGACGTGGCAGTGATGCATCGCTGCTCCGGTCTCGGCGGCAGCCCGCACGACCTCCTGCACCCCGTCGATCGGCGTTCCCGGATCGGCCTCCACCAGCTCTCGCACGTGGGTATATGTGGGAACGCCCGCCTCGGCGGCCAGTTGGGCTACGGCCAGGTACTCCTGCGGATCGCTGCGCGGGGCATACCCCATCAGGATGCCGATCCCCAACGCGCCCTGCGCGAGCTCGCTGCGCAGCACCTCCAACCAGGCTGCCCGCTGCGCGGGGGTCGAGGTGGCTTGCCAGACCGGGTCCCCCAGCAGGGACAAGGACTGATGGATACTCGCACTCGGTGTCACGCCCGTGAGCACCTGCCCTCTTGCGTCACCCCAGGAAGCGGAAAATCCATAGTTCAGCGGCCGACCCTGCGCAGCCGCGTCGGCATAAGCCCGAGCCAACGGCATCATGCCCGATTCCAGGTCCAGCGCGGTGGTCACACCGTCCATGGCCTGCAACCGTTGCCCGGCGATGGTGTGCACGTGACTATGCAGGTCCACGAAACCAGGACCCACAATCATCCCGGTCACCTCGATCGTGCGGCAGTCAACCGGCGGCTGCAGGTTGAGCCCAACCGCAGCGACTTTGCCCCCGGAAAGGAGCACATCACCAACCTGCTTGGTGCGGGTGGCGGGATCGACCAGGGTGCCACCGCGCAGCAATGTCGTAGTCACAAGTAATCACCTATCGTCGAAATGAAGTGCCCTTTTCCGATTGTGCATCCAACCTCGCAGATCCTGGCGTTACCGAACTCTTCGCACTTGAAGGTGGGATGAGGTCCCAAAGTGCTACACGCCCACAAGATGCCTGCATCGGAGGGCCCTTGACCCTCTACCCCGGCAATGCGCCAAACAACCCTGGCCCCTCATATGGGAAGAGCCCGTGAGATTCAGCGGTCCCTCCAACGCATAATCGGACCGCTGAGCTTTGCTCGCGCGGCTGCTTTGACAGCCAACAGTTTTAAGGGTGCCGGTAACGGTCTCGTCGACAACATGCCCGGCGTGGGAGCCGCGTCCCCCTGGCGCGTGGCCCACTGCAGCAGTGGGTCAGGCAGGGCCACCAGTGCGTGAAACCGCACCATCATGACTGGGTGTCACCGATCCTGTGTCCAGGAGGATCAAAGGGGGGTTTTCTCTCCCCCTTTCCCGTCCTTGGCTGCTGCGGTGTCACGACCAGCCCCTCTGTCGTCGGGACCATCAACCGAAAATATCTGGGCTGGGGGTGTCGTC
>JALYUK010000328.1 GCA_030853805.1 Actinomycetota bacterium
ATATCCGGCTGAGCACGCAGGTGCTGGACCGCATCGACGAGATCGTCGCGCCGGGGAGCAATATCTCCGCCGAGACGAACCCCTACGTCACCGATGCGCTCACCGATCCGTTCCTGCGCAGGCGACGTACCGCCTGACCGGCTGATCCCAGTTCGCCGAGCGGCGGGGTCCACCGACGAGCGGAGGGGAAATATGGCCGCCGCTCGACATGGGACCCCGCCGCTCGGCGGTTGGGGTGGCGGGCGCTTAGGTTATGGGGAAGCCAATCGAGGAGAGTTGCCATGTCACAGACCGTCCGCGGCGTCATTGCCCGCACCAAAGGCCAGCCCGTCGAGGTAGTCGACATCGTCATCCCCGACCCCGGACCGGGTGAGGCCGTCGTGGCCATTCAGGCGTGCGGGGTCTGCCACACCGATCTGACCTACCGCGACGGCGGTATCAACGATGAGTTCCCGTTCCTGCTCGGCCACGAGGCCGCCGGTGTCGTGGAGTCCGTCGGCGAAGGTGTCACCGATGTCGAGGTCGGCGACTACGTGATCCTCAACTGGCGCGCAGTCTGCGGCCAGTGTCGCGCATGTAGGAAGGGCAAGCCCTGGTACTGCTTCGCCACGCACAACGCCACCCAGAAGATGACCCTCACCGACGGCACGGAGCTGTCTGCGGCACTGGGAATCGGCGCGTTTGCGGACAAGACCCTGGTCGCGTCGGGTCAGTGCACCAAAGTCGATCGGGAGGCCTCGGCCGAAGCCGCCGGACTGCTCGGCTGCGGAGTGATGGCCGGATTCGGCGCGGCTGTGAACACCGGGGGAGTCACCCGCGGGGACAGCGTGGCCGTGATCGGTTGCGGCGGTGTCGGCGATGCAGCAGTGGCCGGTGCGTCCATTGCGGGCGCTACCACGATCATCGCGATCGACACCGACGAGCGGAAACTGGAGCTGGCCAGGCACTTCGGCGCCACCCACACCATCAACCCGGGCAACGACGATGTCGTGGAGAAGGTCCGCGAACTTACCGGCGGCAACGGCGCGGACGTCGTGATCGACGCTGTCGGCAGACCCGAGACCTACAAGCAGGCCTTCTACGCGCGCGATCTGGCCGGCATCGTAGTGCTGGTCGGTGTGCCGACGCCGGACCTCAAAGTCGAATTGCCGCTGATCGACCTCTTCGGTCGTGGTGGCGCGCTCAAGTCCAGCTGGTACGGCGACTGCCTGCCCGAGCGCGACTTCCCGATGCTGGTCGATCTCTACCGCCAGGGCCGGTTCGACCTGGACGCGTTCGTCACGGAGCGGGTCGGTCTGGATGACGTCGAGGCCGCCTTCGAGAAGATGCACAACGGCGGCGGCGACGATGTCGTACTGCGTTCGGTCGTGGTCCTGTGAGCGAGATCGTGGCCGGTGACGACGGCGTACGCGTCGAACGGGTGGTGACATCCGGCACGTTCGAGCTGGACGGTGGATCCTGGGATGTCGACAACAACGTCTGGCTGATCGGTGACGACAAGAGTGTCTACGTGGTCGACCCGGGTCACGAGTCCGGGCCGATCCTCGAGGCGGTGAGCGGCCGGCGTATCGAAGGCATCCTGTGTACGCACGCTCACAACGATCACATCGACGCGGCCGCAGGCATCAAATCTGCTCATCCGGACGTGCGGATATCCCTGCACCCGCAGGAGTGGCCACTGTGGGAGATGACCTATCCCGAGCTGCGATGGGATGATGCTCTGGCCGACGGTGACGTCCGCAGCATCGGTGGCGTCGACATCGAAGTGCTGCATACCCCCGGGCACTCGCCGGGCGCCTGCTGTCTGTCGATCCCGAGCCTCGGGGTGGTCCTGACCGGCGACACCCTCTTCCAGGGCGGTCCCGGCGCGACCGGACGCTCGTTCAGCGATTTCCCGACCATCATCGAATCCATCCGGGACAGGCTGTTCACCCTCCCTGCCGACACGCGTGTACTCACCGGTCACGGCGACTCCACCACCATCGGTGACGAGGCCCCGCACCTGCAGGAGTGGATCGACGCCGGGTCCTGACGACGTGACGCAGGTCGCTGCGCCCGTCTGCTGTGATGGCAGGCGGGCGGCGTTCTGCCGATAAACTCCGTCGGGTGAGCTTGCAGATCTACGACACCGCTACCGCAGAGTTGCGCGACTTCCAGCCGCTGCACGAGGGACGAGTCGGTATCTACATCTGCGGCCTGACCACCCAGGGCAGCCCGCACATCGGCCACGTTCGCTTCGCTGTCGCCTTCGACATCCTGCGCCGGTGGCTGACCACCGGGCACGAATACGACGTCACATTGGTACGCAACGTGACCGATATCGACGACAAGATCCTGGACAAGGCGGCCGCCAACGATGCCGACTGGTTCGCCTGGTCCTACCAGCACGAGCGGGAAACCAACGACGCGCTCGACGCGCTCGGGGTGGGTCGGCCGACCTACGAACCGCGCGCCACCGGACACATCACCGACATGATCGAGCTGATGCAGACCCTCATCGAGAAGGGTCACGCCTATCCGGCGCAGGACGGCAGCGGCGACGTGTACTTCGACGTGCGGTCGTGGCCGGAGTACGGCGAGCTGACCCGCCAGAGCATCGACGACATGGAAGCTGCATCGGATGCGGACCCTCGTGGTAAGCGCGATCCGCGTGACTTCGCACTCTGGAAGGGTCGCAAGTCAGGCGAACCGGCCTCAGCGAGTTGGCCCACACCGTTCGGCGCAGGCCGTCCCGGCTGGCACCTGGAATGCTCGGCGATGGCGCAGCGTTGGCTCGGTGACACCTTTGACATCCACGGGGGCGGTATCGATCTGCGGTTCCCTCATCACGAGAACGAACTGGCTCAGTCGAGAGCCGCAGGAATGGGGTTCGCCCGTTTCTGGATGCACAACGGTTGGGTCACCCTGGGCGGTGAGAAGATGAGCAAATCGCTCGGAAACACCCTCGCTGTGGCCGAGCTGATCAAGACCGTTCGACCGTTGGTGCTGCGGTACTACCTCGGAGCTGTGCATTACCGCTCGACGATGGAATACCACGAGGGTTCGCTGGAAGAGGCCGCCGCGGCGGTGGCGCGCATCGAGGGCTTCCTCGATCGGGCGCTGGGGCGGGCCCATGACGGCGACCAACTCGACAAGGCCTTTCTCCCGCAGGCCTTCTCGATCGCGATGGATGACGACCTCAACGTCTCGAGTGCGCTGGCGGTCGTGTTCGACGCGGTGCGTGAGGGCAATATCGCGCTGGACGAGCATGAGCCGCACAAGGCCCGTGAGCTGGCGGCACAGGTCGTAGCCATGACCGAAGTGCTCGGGGTCAACCCGTACTCCGAGCAGTGGTCTGATGCGGGTGCCGACCGTAGCGGTGGCGCCCTGGCGATCCTGGTCGAGGCCCTCGTCACCCAGCGCACCGCAGCCCGCGCAGATCGCGACTTCGCGACAGCAGACCGGGTGCGTGACCAGCTCGCCGTGGCAGGGGTGGCCCTGGAGGACACCGCCGACGGCGTCCGCTGGTCACTGACCGACCCGACCGACTAACTGAGACGATCCCACCTGCGCGCGGGACAATTCGCGCGTCATCGACGCATCAAGAAGAGAGCACATCATGGCCGGCAACTCCCAACGGCGTGGCGCGATTCGTAAGGGCGCGAGCCGCAAGGGCGCGACGACCGGCAGCGGTGGGCAACGACGCCGCTCGCTGGAGGGCAAGGGGCCGACCCCGAAGGCGGCCGAACGCCCGAACCACAAGGCGTATGACAAGTCCGGTGGCGGCTCCAAGTCCTCCTCCGTGCGCAAACCCGTGCGGCGCTCCGGGCCCAAGAAGCCGAGCTCGGAGATCGTCGCGGGTCGCAACTCGGTGCTGGAGGCACTGCGCGCTGACATCCCGGCGACCGCCATGTACGTAGCGGGTCGCATTGAATCCGATGACCGGGTGCGGGCATCGATCAAGATCGCCACAGACCGCAACATCCCGATCCTGGAGACACCCCGCGGCGAGTTGGACCGGCTCACCGACGACGCGGTACATCAGGGGTTGGCGTTGCAGGTGCCGCCCTACGACTACGCCCACCCCACTGACTTCATCAATCCTGAAGCACCCGGCATCCCGCTGGTCGTGGCGCTCGACGGGATCACCGACCCGCGCAACCTCGGCGCGATCCTGCGGTCGGTCGGCGCCTTCGGTGGCCACGGGGTGATCGTCCCCGAGCGTCGGTCAGTCGGTATGACCGCGTCCGCCTGGAAGACCTCTGCCGGTGCCGCCGCGCGCGTACCGGTCGCGCTCGCCGGCAACCTGAACCGAACGCTCGAGGAGTTCAAGAAGGCCGGATTCTTCATCCTCGGTCTCGATATGGATGGTGATGTGGAGCTGCCGGACGTGCAGTTGGCGACCGAGCCGTTGGTCATCGTGGTGGGCTCCGAAGGCAAGGGCCTGTCCCGGTTGGTCACGGAGAACTGCGACCAGATCGTTTCGGTGCCCATGCACTCCGCGACCGAATCGCTGAACGCCGGTATCGCCGCATCCGTGACGTTGTATGAAATCGCCCGTAAGCGGGCCGGCCGTCCCGCCTGATCAACGCGCAGCAGACAACGAAGGGCCCGTATCCGGTCGGATACGGGCCCTTCGCCGTGTGCCGCGAACGCGGCTGCGAGAGTTACTTCGGGACGTCGATAACGACGGTCTTGAGGACCTTGTCAGCGAACGTCTGGCGTTTGGCGTCCCACAACGGGAAAAACCACCCGACGAAGCAGGCGATGGAGTCCAGGGCATGCGCGATGTCACGCACAAATGCCATACCCGGGCCGATCGGCTGACCCGTCTCTTCTGAGATGAGCTTGACACCCATCTGCTTACGACCGATGGACTGGCCGGTCTTGCCACCCATCAACCAACGGTTCCAGATTTGGAAACCCAAAAGCGCCAAATAGCCGAGAAGAACCAGCAGGCCACCTAACGTGCCGCCGATTGCTGCGCCGATTGCGAGCACGATATAGAACGCAATCACAGGCGCGATGATGTCGATCGCATACCCACCTACCCGAGTGCCCCACGAGGACAGCGTGCCCTGGGTCGGAGCAGGGGCGTATCCACTTTCCATCTGCGGTGCCTGGCCGTAACCGCCCTGCATCTGGCCACCCTGCTGGCCGTACCCACCCTGGCCCTGGCCGAAATTACCCTGGCCCTGGTCATAGCCGCCCTGTTGAGGTGGCTGGCCGTAGTTGCCCTGGTCGCCGTAACCGCCTTGAGTGGGCTGCTGGCCGTAGTTGCCGCCCTGGCCCTGGTCGTAACCGCCCTGCTGAGGCTGCTGGTCGTAGTTGCCGCCCTGGCCCTGGTCGTAACCGCCCTGCTGGCCGTTCTCGTGTTGGCCACCCTGCTGTTGGCCACCCTGCTGTTGGCCACCCTGCTGCGGGTAGGAGGAAGGCTGTCCCTCGTCGCTGGGAGGTTGTCCGTACGGATTGTCGCTGTTACTCATGGCCCATCCCTGTCGGAGTGCTGGTCAGTGGCGCACAGGCTATCGCGGGATTGCTCGAAGACGGCTGAACACCACCTGAAATACCCGCAGCTTCTGAGATACCTGCCGATAGGTCCCACCACCCGTCCTACTTCTGAACACCGAGTAGCACTGCAGCGTCACGGGTGAATTTCGCGGCCCACCACCGGGCGGTCGGCCTGGTGGATGACGCTGCTTCGCGCCTCAGCGGTTCTTTGCGCGTATCGGGATCGAACCGGTATCCACGCCGACGACCGATCGTTCATCGGGCTTGTCGGGCAGCACCCACTGCACGTAGTCCACGACCGCCTGCTCGATCGTCACGTCCTTCTCACGCTTCTCGGCCATGTACCAGCGGTGTTCGAGCACCTCGTGGAACAACTCCGCGGGTTCCAGTTTCGCGCGCAATTCAGCCGGTGCGGTGCGGGTGATGGGTTCGTAGATGGTGGTGAGCCAGTCGTACGCGACGACCTCTTCGTCATCGTTCTGCCGGTCGGCGGAGGCGCGGAAAGAGTCGAGATCGTTCAGGAGTCGACGCGCCTGGTTGTCCTCGACATCCAGACCGGTCAGGCGGAGCAGCCGCCGCGAGTGGTGCCCGGCGTCGACGACCTTCGGCTGGATGCGGATGCGGGTTCCATCGAAATCAGTAGTGATGTCGAGCTCTCCGACGTCGAATCCGAGGCTGTTGAGCCGCCGGATGCGCTCGTCGACCCGCCAACGCTCGCCACGATCGATGGTCTCCACGCGGGTCAGCTCGGCCCACAGCTCGGCATACCGGGACAGGATCCGCTCAGAAACCTCGATGGCGTCGATGTCAGTGGACAGCAGCTCGCCGGCCTGCAGATCCATCAGCTCCCCGGCGATGTTGACCCGGCCGATCTCCAGGTCGTGCGCGCGCTGGCCGTCGGTGAGTCGGTTGTGCAGCTCGCCCGTCTCGGCGTCCACCAGGTAGGCCGCGAACTCACCGGCGTTGCGTTTGAAGAGCGTGTTGGACAGCGAGACGTCGCCCCACCAGAAACCGTTCAGGTGCAGACGGACCAGAAGCACGGCAAGCGCGTCGATCAGGCGTTGGATGGTGCCGGTGCGCAACGCCTGGCCGAGCATGGCGCGGTAAGGCAGCGAGAACTGCAGGTGACGGGTGAGCAGGCAGGCATCCAACGGTTCACCATCGGCGTCGACCCTGCCCGTGACGACCCCGACCGCTTCGACGCCGGGCTGATCCAGGCGGCGCAGGTTACGCAGCATGTTGTACTCGCGCCGGGCGATATCGGACTTGATCTCCTTGACGGCGATGATCCGGCCCTCGATACGTACGAAGCGCACGACGTGTCGGGAAATACCACGTGGCAACGCGGCGAGCAGATCCTCCGGCCACTCCTCCAGTGGGGTCTCCCAGGGCAGGTCCAACAGTCCCGGCCAGGGACGAGCAGCAGTGATGTCCAGACCCACCCATTCATCGTGTCACCTTCGCGGCCGCAGGGCTACGTGTCACCGCGCACATCGAGGTGTCGTCGGCACCGAGATGTCACTTTCGGACAATAGATTCGCTCGAAGACCCTCCGAATCTGACATCTCGTAGGACGGCGGGGGCGCGGACACCCCTTGGCAGGTTTTCCCTGCGACTGTTCCGGCCAGCGGGCAGATCAAGCTGCCGGTCACGGTACGTCGACCCGCTGACTGCGCCGCCTACAGATACCGCGTCCGGCGTAGTGACTACGACGGCGCCCTGGCGGTTAATTGCAGATCACTACTGGACAGGCACACGAGCGACATCAATGTGCTGGTTGAGCCCATCACGATCTGCTGATCAGGTGCCGACGGTCACCGGCTGCGTCGGGCCTGCAGGACTGTCTGGATGATCGGCAGCACCTCATCGGTGCCGGTGATGCGGTGTTCGGCGACCGTGTCGCCTTCTCCGACCTTGATCGTGACGTGCCCGCCCGAGGTCGGCAGCACCTCGAAAGCCCGCTCGTCGGTGCGGTCGTCGCCGGAGTAGCAGGTGACGGTTGCGCCGACGTGTTCGGCCAGAGCGTGCAGCGCCCCGCCCTTGTCGGTGTCGAGCACCCCGATCTCCAGCACGCTCTTACCGGCGATGACGTGCGCACCGTCGATGGCGGACCCAGCCTGCTCGGCATCGCGAAGGGCAGCGTCGGCGGCGTCGTCGTCCATGCCGCGCGTGTGGATGGCCGCGCCGGCCGACTTGCGCTCGATCCGGCATCCCGGATGCGCCGTTGCCACTTCCTGCAGGGCCGCGGTCACGGCGTCGAGGCGGGCCTGCGCCGCGTCGTCCCACGCCTGGCCGCCCGGTAAGTCGATGCTCGGTTGGCCGCCGTGCGACCCGATCAGCACTATCGACTCGTCGTCGGCGATGCCGGACAACTGCCGCAGCGTTGCCAGGTCTCGCCCGGACACCACCGCGACCGTCGTTCCCGGCAACGCCGCCAATTCACGCAGCGCATCGATCGAGCCGTCGACAGGGGCCGACGTGGATGGATCCAGCACCAGGGGAGCGAGTACCCCGTCGAAGTCGGTGCCGTACAGGATGCGCTCCCGCCCGGCGTACGTCGTCAGAGCCGCGCGGAGGCCCGCCTCGAGCGCGGTCACGGTCCGGGCCGTTCCGGTGCAGCCTGCAGCGCCGCGAGGAAATCCGCCGCCCAGTGCTGTACATCCGCAGCCAGCACCACCTCGCGCAGGTGCCTCATCCGCGGCTCCAACTCCTCCCTCGATGCGCCCAACGCTTCGAGGATGGTCCGCTTGAGATTGCGGATGTCGTGCGGATTGCAGGGGAAAGACCCTTCGCCCAGCTCGATCGCGGCGCCGGTGAACTCACTGAGCACCAGCGCCCCGTCGTCCGGCCCACACATGACGTACTCCTTGGCGACCAGGTTCATCCCGTCTCGTAGCGGCGTCACCAATGCGACGTCTGCCGCCACCAGGAGCGCGACCATCTCCTCGCGGTCGAAGGAGCGGTGGATGTAGGTCACCGCCGGTGATCCGATGGGCGAGTGCTCGCCGTTTATCCGACCAACGACCTGTTCGACCTGACCGCGCAGCGTGCGGTAGGCCTCCAGGCGCTCGCGGCTGGGGGTAGCGACCTGTACGAGAGTGACCTCTGCGGGGTCGATGCTGCCGTCGTTCAGTAGCTCGCTGTAGGCCTTCAGACGGTGCCGGATGCCCTTGGTGTAGTCGAGGCGGTCCACCCCGATCAGCAGCTTCTTCGGGTTGCCGAGATCGACTCTGATCTGCTTGGCACGCTCCTGCACGCTGTCCGATAGCGCCAACTCCCGCAGAGCCGCAGAGTCGACCGAGATCGGGACGGCCGCGGCGCGGGTGGTCTGACCCTCGCCGTGCTGCACCAGGTCCCCCTCGACCCGCACGTCCAGCAGCCGATCACAGGCGCGCAGGAAGTTCTGCGCATCGCCACCTCGCTGGAAGCCGAGGAAATCGGCACCGAGCAGGCCCCGCAGGATCTCCTCGCGCCCCGGCAGCTGCATGAAGAGTTCGACGGGCGGGAACGGGATGTGGTCGAACCAGCCGATCCGCACATCCGGTCGCAGCTCACGCAGCAGGGCCGGGACCAGCTGTAGTTGGTAGTCGTGCACCCAGACCGTCGCGCCCTGCGAGGCGACATCGGCGATCCGTTGCGCAAAACGCTCGTTGACCCGGTCGTATGCGGACCGCCACCGCCTGCGGAAGGTCGCCGGAACAATCACGTCGTGATAGAGCGGCCACAGCGTGTCGTTGCTGAAACCCTCGTAGTAGTTGACGTACTCGTCCTGGGTCAGGCCGAGCGGCACCAGGTACATGCCGTCGTCCTCGAACGGGTTCGGCTCGGAGTCGGTGTCGCCCGCCCAGCCGATCCAGGCGGCCCCCTCGCGGCCCCGCATCACCGACTCCATCGCCGTGACCAAACCGCCGGGGCTGCGCTCCCAGCTCTCGTTGCCCTCGTCGTCGACCTTCCGATCTACGGGTAGGCGATTGGCGGCAATGACGAAATCAAAGGTGGTGTCGGACACGTGAAATGCTCCTTGGTGTGCGGGTCGAGCGCATGCATCTGCGCAGTCAGCGTAGGGCGGCAAACTGCGCGCACCCAGTGACCGGTCCCACCTGCCAACCGGGAACAGCCCTGCGGCGTCAGACGCTGTAGCAGGTGGCGGCTCGCCGCGACACGCTCGATTCTGGCTCCTTACCCACTCCACGTTCTACGGTTGAAGAATGCACTCCGATCGCCGCACCGAGGCTCCGCGCGAGCCTGCCGGGGCAACGACCGGTCCCGTCCGGCTGCCTGGCGGTGCCCAGCGTCGCCCGCCTGGACAGTCTCAGCGGTCAGCTCAGTCCCGGACCGCCTACGAGAAGATCGGCCCCTACCGCCTGATCGGCAAGGTCGGCGAAGGGGGCATGGGCGTGGTCTACAAGGCCTTCGACCCCCGCGACCAGATTGTGGCCGTGAAGGTGCTGCGGGCCCACATCGCGTACGACGCAGGGGCCCGGGAGCGTCTGCGGCGCGAGGTGTCCACTCTCTCGATGGCGCGATCCAACCGGATCGGCTGGGTATTGGATGCCGATGTCGACGGTGACCGGCCGTTCCTGGTCACCCGTTACGTCAATGGTCCGCCGCTGGACGCCGTGGTCGACGAGTTCGGGCCGTTGGCGCCCGGGCCGCTCGCGATCCTGGGGCGGGGTATCGCCGAGGCGCTGCGCGACATCCACAGTGCAGGCATCGTGCACCGCGACCTCAAGCCCGGAAACGTCCTGATGGACGGCGACGAACCGGTCCTCATCGATTTCGGTATCGCCCACGTCGCTGATGAGTCCCGCCTGACCAGTACCGGTCTCGTGATGGGCACACCCGGCTACCTCTCGCCGGAGATCGTCGAGGGCGGCGAGGTCACCGAGGCCACCGACTGGTGGGGATGGGCGGCGACCCTGGCGTTCGCAGCCTCGGGGGTGCCGCCGTTCGGTCGCGGCCCGATGCACGCCGTGCTGGACCGGGTCTCCGAAGGTCGCGCCGATTTGCAGGGGGTGGACCCGCGTCTGCGACCGTTGCTCGCTGCCGCGCTGAGCCCGGACCCGGCCCGGCGTCCGAGCGAGCACGTCGTACTGGAGCAGCTGGAGATCTATGCGGCCGGCGGCCACACCACGACCATCGCGACGCGGCGTGGCGGCTCGGCCGTCCCTGCTGGGTCGTCTTCGTCCGCTGCTCCGGGCAATCGGGGCAACATCACGTCGCCGCACAACAACCGATCCGACCGATCCGACCGATCCGACCGGTTCGATCGAGCGCTCGAGCGTCGTCCCGAGCCGACGGTCAGCTATGAACAGTCGGCCCCACGTGCCTCCGATCCCTACGGTTACGCCGCGCCGTTCACCCATGGGCGAGCTGATGACGAGCCTTACAGATACGCGGGCGAGGACTACGCATCGGCCGGATATGACGGCTACGACGGGAGCTCGCCCTACGATTCGCCGGCGACGCAATCCCGTCAGCAGTCCGGGTCGCACCTCGACCCGCGGATCGGGCAGTCGGCGCGTACGGGCACGTTGGCGGCGCTGGCTGCCTGTGCCATCGCCGTCTGCGCGCACTGGCCGATCATGAGTGTGATCCTGATCTTCGGGTGGTCTTTCGCGGCACGATGGAACGACCGGGCGATCACCTCCATGGTGCTGCGTAGATATCAGTCGGGTCCGCGAAAGTCCGACTCGCTGGTGGCCGTGGCTACCTCGCCGTGGCACGCGATCGTGGGAGCCTTCTCAGCGTTGTTGACCATGGTGATCCCTGCCTTCGTCGCGGGCTGCGTGGTTGCCGCGGCTGCTGTCGGCATGCATCTGGTCGACCATCAACCCACGTCGGTAGGCCGACCGGTCCCGCTGGCGCTCGGGGTCCTCGCGGGCCTGACGGTGCTGTGGTGGGGTCCGGGTAGTACCGGTATGCGGCGTGGATCGCGCAGCATCGTGCGCTCGGTGGCGCGCGATGAGGTACGCACCCGAGTGGTGATCGGGCTGTGTGCCGCGGTCGCCGCGGTCGCCGTGCTGGTAGCGGTGAATGCTCCGCTGCACGAGGTGAGTTGGCTGCCGTACAGCAGCTTCTCTCAGCTCCCGCTGGCTAACGTGATGCCTTCGCTACCCGGCAGTTGAGACACCCGGACACGGGCCTTGCGAGGTCGCGAAATCGAACGAATGTTTCTGCCCGAACTACTGGACTTGAGTGACACTGATGGCGCAGTACGGCCACGAAACCCCCCTTCCCGGCCACCGCACGCCGAAATCGGACCGCACGCCGGAATCGCCGTCCCATGGCTTCCCGGTGAACCGCAGGATGCGCTTCCTACAAGGCGAGCCGATCACCGAACCGTTACCGATCGTCGATGCGCTGCGACACACGCCCTACCGCAACCCAGCGACGATGAATACTCCGGTTCGAGATGACGGCATCCGCAAGGCCCTCGATCTGTGTGTCCGCGTGGGGGAGTTGCTGTTGCGCTGCGGCGCCGGAACCAGGGATGTGGAAGCCAGTGTCGTTGCTGTTGCAGCGGCCGCCGGTCTACGCCGACTGGAGGTCGACCTCACGAACCAGTCGCTGCTGATCCAGGCGCCGGCCCCGTCCGGTGAACCCGTAACGATGCTGCGTGTGGTGCGTTCCAGTACCAGGGATTTCGCCCGCCTGACCGAGGTCCATCAGTTGGTGCAGGAGTTGATCAGCGGCGGCTTCACCGATGTTGACGATGCCCTGAAGGATCTACGACGCATTCAACGCGTGGCCCGTATCTACCCCCGCTGGCTGATCGGTCTCGCTTTCGGAGCACTCGCCGGCGCGGTGTGTGCGCTGCTCGGCGGACATCTGACCGCCGTCGTGGTCGCGGTGGTGTCCGGGGTGTGTGTCGATCGGATCGGGCA
>JALYUK010000347.1 GCA_030853805.1 Actinomycetota bacterium
CACTCAAACAGCTCAAATTACGAACCGGCCGCAGAGGTCTTTATGCCGAATTGATGGTGACAGGATGGTGCTGCTGCAAAAATACTAAAAATACTATACAAACCCAAAAAACATTTAAACTAATAAAACTAAATAAACGCAAAAAAACTCTTTGAACGTTAGACCATGGGCCGGTGTGCGACACCTCGCCCGCCGGCGACGTATGTTCACTTCTCGTGGTGGGAAGCGGTCCTTGAGCAGCTGGTCAAGTGGATGTGGCGTTCGCGTGGTGCGCATCGATCTGGGAACGTCTGATGGATGGCGATTGAACTGGCTATCGAGATCCGAGTCACGGTCGCGGACGCCGTCGCCAGATCCTGGGGGAGGGGGCACGCGGCGCCCAACGGGTGATGATCGCCTCCGGGCAGCGGAGCACCTGCTGACCCGGAGGCGATCCAACGCAGGAACTGGGAACCACCCCAGATCCTGCACCAGGGTAGCGGAGTATGGACCCAAAAAACTACATCAGTGAGACTCATAACACTAAAAGCGCTATAGTTGGATTGGCAGCCTCACACAGGGTCGCCAAGTTGAGTTCACTACTGACTGATCACCCTACGTAACGCGTTAGGTAACCAGGCACAACCTGCCCGGGCAGCGCAGGGACCATCTTCGATGAGCGGGACACCATCACATGACTATCTATACGGTCGCCAACGGCAAGGGCGGCAGTACTAAGAGCACAACTGCCGCCGAGGTCGTTGCTTCTCTAACTCGGCTGGGGCGCACGGTGCTCGCCCTAGATCTTGACCGGCAAGGAAGCTTGACGTCACGTCTGGGAGCTGGCCGCGATTTCGAAGTGTCAGCAGTAGCTGCAGATGTACTGACGGGGGATGCCACAGTGGTCGAAGCCGCCGTGGCCTCACCCACGGTGCCGCGGGCGTGGCTTATCGCCGGAACGAAGGACATCGAGAAGATCGAGCACTCACCGGAGGTGATGGCTGCCCTTGGGCCACAGTTGAGGCAGCAGGCCACTGGCTGGGACGACGTAGTGATCGACACCCCGGGATCGCTAGGGGTGGCCACATTGGCAGCGCTTGTTGCCGCCGACGTCATCATCGCTGCCGTCGCCTGCGAGGTTGAAAGCTATGACCAGGTCGCCGAGCTCGAAGATGAGATCCATAGGCGCGTCGCGCGGGTGAATGCTGGACAACAGTTGAACTGGATCATCCCGACCCGGTACGACGCGCGCCGAAACTTAGACCGTGAGGTCTTGGAGCTGCTGGGGGAGAAGTACCCCGGTCGAGTGACCACGCCCGTGCACGAGTCCGTCGTGGTCAAAGAGTCCTACATCGCTGGGATACCCGCGAGCATGTACAGCCCGGGGTCAACCGTCAGTAATGACTACATCGAAGCCCTACATCCCGTTCTAAGTGGAGGTGAGCGCTGATGCCACGCCGAGCAAGCCTGCGCGATCGAGATAATGCCGCGATCGCGACCAACCGCAATCTCCCCGCGCCAGCCCCCGAAGGAATCGATACTCACACTGATCCGGCTCCGACGCGCCGCAAGACACAACCACAGACAACTCCGAAGCAAGATGCGGGGCCTTCGACAGTGAGTACTGGCGGGGGAGGGGCTCGAATCTCGTTGTACTTGCACCCCGACACGTACCGTGACACGCGCGCCGCGTACGTCGTGGACTTTGAACAACCCAACCCCGCTAGCTCGTACGCGGAATGGATCGCTGCAGCTGTGCACGCTCATGCGGACCTACAAAGTGAGGAGCGTGCCCAGCTGGCTGGAACGCTGGCAGATATCGATCGCGCGGGAGTAGGTATCCACCGCACCGTCAAGGTGTCAGAGCAGATTCAAACCGTCATGGACGACGCGCGACGGCAGGACCGCCTTGCCGGCCGTGTCATCGGCCGCAGCGGATTTGCTTACGAAGCGGTCCTTGCCGCCATTGGTGCTGCGCGGGCCCGGGTCGGTGGCGTTCTTCCAGAACCACCAGCTCGGCTACCCAAGAATTTGGCCTGACAACACTGCTGACCACCGCGAAGTCAAGGCAATCAGCGACTCGAGCTGGCCACCAATCCACAGATTTGTAGTCTGACAGCGCCCTTCTGGGCGAAGACGTCGCTGATCGGGATAAGCAGTAATTATTCCGGGTAACCATCGGCGGGGCGGAAGCGAGTGGGGTGCCTCACGCCCGGCATCCTCCCAGCTGTCTGCATTCAGGTAGCGATCCCGGTGGTTGCGGGGGGAATCCGCGGGTTTATGGGGGACCGCTGGGCAATGGGATGCCCAGCAGTCGCGGCGGGCGGGGCAGTGGCTGGGCAGTGTGCCCAGGCACTGTCACCACTACTGCGGGCTCGCCGCCGGGCGTCCCCTGGGATCAGTACCGCACCCCGCCCGTTGGCGTACCGTGACCGCGCCGGTACCTATACATGTCAGGCAGGTACCGACACGAGGCCCGCCCGGTGTGCGGCTTTACTCCTTGATCGCCGCCGGGCGGGTCGCTCGTGTCCATCTGGTGGGGGAGTGCGGTACGCGACAGTCAACGCGCTGGGTCCAGGCCACAACAGCGGGCAAATGTCTGTGG
>JALYUK010000377.1 GCA_030853805.1 Actinomycetota bacterium
GCCCTCGGCACGTCCCTGACGCAGGAAAGTTTCTTCACAAACGCCATTGTGTACACCGGCCATCGGGTCCCGCATCGGGCAAAGAAAGGAAACGACCCGCGACGTTCCGCACTGTCGCCTGGGCCGAATGACCAAGTGCAGCGGCTGCGATGTGCGGCTCTACGGAGTACGTCCCTGGAAGCGGCCACCGGGGCTGGAGTCTGGGGCCATTCCTTCGTGCACTGCCCACAGTGCTGCCTGCGTGCGTGAGACCAGGCCCAGCTTCATCAGGATTGCCGAGACGTGAGTACGGGCGGTGCGTTCACTGATTACCAACGTTTGGGCGATCTGTTGATTCGAGGCTCCGTGGGCTACCAACGCCAGCACCTCCCGCTCCCTTGATGTCAGGGAAGCGCTGCGGGGACGGGGGGCGCGCACGGAGTCGGCCAGCAAACGGGCCACGCTGGGGTCCAGGTGCATCTGGCTGGCCAGTGCTGCCCGTAGAGCCCGGGCCACCTGGTCGGCGTCGGCGTCTTTAAGGAAATACCCCGCAGCCCCGGCCTCCAGGGCGCTACGAACCGTGGCTTCTTCGGCGAAGCCGGTCATCGCCACAACTTCGACGTACGGCCAGCGAGCCTTGATCTGGGCGGTGGCGGCGATACCGTCCATGACCGGCATCAACACGTCCATCAACCACGTCGGGTAGGCCCTCACCCTGTCCGAGCTGGGCGATGCGGTCCATGGGCTGGCGGCCGTCGGCGGCCTCACCGATCACATCGACGTCCTCGACCCGCTCGAAGTAGGCCGAGATGCTGCTGCGTATCACCTGGTGGTCATCGACCAGAAATACCCGGATCAGATCGCCACTATCAGCCTCAGGTGGCGTGCGGCGCCACCCCGTGGTCTGCTGGCGCGTAGGGAAGGGTCACCGTCACGGTGGTACCGGCGGTTGGGGCGCTGGTGATCCTCAGGTCGGCGCCGATGGCCTGCGCCCGCTGTGTCATGTTCGCAAGCCCCAGGTGCCCGGCGTGCTCCTCCTCGGGGCTGAAGCCGACCCCGTTATCGCTGATCACGACCTCGATGGTGCTTGCCGCCGCACTGACACCCACGGTGGCTCGATCTGCCCCAGCGTGCTTGACCAGATTATGCAGGGCCTCGCCCGCGATGCGGTAGAGGTGCTCCTCAACGTTCGTCGACAGGTCCAAGCGCTGCTGAGGACCCGTCACTGTGATCGTGACCTGCTCGCGGGCCGTCAACGCTTCGCCTTGTTTCTGCAACGCGGCCACTAACCCCTCCTCAGCCAACGCCGCAGGGCGTAACTCGAAGATCAGCGCACGCATCTCGGCCAACGCACCCCGAGTCAACTGGACCAGCTCGCCGACAGCACGCCCTGGGGGGCTGTGCTCATCCAACCCCGCCTTGAGCATCGGCAACTGCGCAGCCCGAGCGTGCATGATCATCGAAAACAACGCCTGACTGACCGAGTCGTGCAGTTCCCGAGCCAGCCGCGTCCGCTCCACTGACGCCGCCAACCGCGCATTAATAACCGCCACCGCAGATTGGTCAGCAAGCACCGCATAGAACGCCAGCTCCTCCTCGCTGGGGCCGGCCAGGCCCGAGGGCAGCAGCACATTGAAGACCCCGAGTAGTTGCTGCCCCCACGACAACGACACATACACCGCTGCCTGCCACTCCAGGTCGGTCAAGGTCGCCGCGAACGGCGCCATCACCGAGTTGGTCTCCCAACCCGCGCGGGCATCGGGCACCACAACCGTGCCGCCCAGCAGTAACGCGTCCGCGCCAGGAAGATCATCAAGAGTGACCGAGCTGGAGGTCCACGCTGCCCTGCTCTGTTCCCGCGAGGGAAACCCGTACCCGCCGGCCGTCACCAGCTTGCGGTCATCGCCCACCACAACGATCCCCACCACCAACGCCCTGGTGCCCTGCACGCCATGGCGAGCCAAACCGACCAGAATTTCCTCCGTCGTCCCGGCCCCCACCAGCTGCGCCGTGGTCTGTGCCAGGGCCGAAGCGGTACGGGCCGCGGCCAACGGACCGGTCAGGTCGCTGAAGATGGCCACCCGGTGCGGACGATCCTCCACAATGATGGCAAACGTCGAACAGGCAATCTCTCGCACGACACCATTAGCGTCCGGCAGGGAAACCGCGAACGGCTCCGCCTGGCGCGGAAGCTGCTCGGGCAGCCCGGTCGACGCACTCGCCCGGCCACCAACCGTCACGCTGGCCAGGAAGGGCGCCCCGCACAGCTGAGCCGAGGTCCGACCCAGCAGCCGGCACACCGCCGGGTTGGCCTAAACCCAACGATCATCAGCATCGATGACTGCGATGCCATTCCCGGCATTGGTCAATACCTGCGCCAACGCGGACAAGCCAAGCGCACCAGCGTCCAACCCAGGAGTAATAGTCAAATCCTGTGGATGGGCGTGTCACGCGACGTGTTGAGCACCGCCTGATTCGTGGTCGCTGGGTCGTTCGATCAGGATGCCGTTTTTGAAGGTGGCGCCGCCTCGGACGAGGGCGACGAGGTGGGGTGCGTTGACTGCTCGCCATCTGGTTTGGGCGGATTGGATGAGCTTGAAGGCCATCGCGACCCCCGCGGCCCTCGAGCCGGGTCCTTTCGTCACCCGTTGGCGCAACCGGACGGTCGCGAAAGTTGATTCGATGGGGTTGGTGGTGCGTAGGTGGACCCAATGCTCGGCGGGGTAGTCATAGAACGCGAGCAACACGTCCAGATCATCGGTGATCTTCGCGGTGGCCTTGGGCCATTTCGTGCCGTACTCCTTCGCGAACGACCTGGCCGCGGCCTGGGCGTGCGTCTTGTCCTCGGCGTTCCAAATTTCGGCCAGTGCGGCTTTCGCGCCCGGCTGGGCGGACTTCGGCAGGCAGTTCAGGACGTTGGCGATCTTGTGGAACCAGCACCGCTGCTCACGTGTTTCGGGGAACACTTCGCGCACAGCAGCCCAGAATCCCAACGCCCCATCGCCTGCTGCCAGGACCGGGGCGGCCATCCCGCGGCGTTTACACGAGCGCAGAAGATCCGCCCAGGACTCGGTCGATTCGCGGTGCCCGTCCTCCAGGGCGATCAACTCTTTGGTCCCATCAGCGCGGACCCCAATCATCACCAACAGGCACACCTTGTCCTGGGCCAGGCGAACTTAGAGGTGGATCCCGTCCACCCACGTGTACACGTAGTCGGTGCCGGACAGGGACCGCTTGGTGAACGCGTCCGCCTCGCCTTGCCACGCGGTCGTTAACCGGGTGATCGTTGCCGGTGACAGGCCATGGCTACTGCCTAGAAACTGCTCCAACGCCGGAGCGAAATCATTCGACGACAGACCGTGCAGGTACAACAACGGCAGCACTTCAGCGACCTGCGGGGACTTGCGCGCCCACGCGGGCAGGATCGCTGAGGCGAACCGGGCCCGCGCCCCAGTGCCCTCCTGAATCCTCTTGTCGTTGACCCGAAGTGCCCGGACCGGCACCGCGCCCGCCGCAGTGCTCACCTCGCGCGGCTCGTGGAACCCGTTACACACCACCAACCGGTGACCATCAGCGTCGAGCTGGTCCGCGAACGCGTCGATATACGCGGCGACCTCACCCTGCAACGCTGCCGCAAGCATCTGCCGGGCACCATCACGCACAATCTGATCCAGCAACGACCCGCCCTCAACCACGGCGATCTTTTCGTTACTGTCCTCGCTGGACCCGCGGTTCTCCTGAGCTACCTTGAGCATGGGCGTACCTTCCCGAGCCGGCGCGCCAACGCCGACCCCGATCAGAACTTGCATGGGCTTCAGATCTTGCTCGGGAGGTACGCCCTCTTCACGTCACCTCGCCGAACTCCATCCACAGGTTCTGATCATTACTCCCGACCCAGCCCCCACCACCGATGGCAGACCCCAGCCAGCTACGTCCTCGTGATCCACGTCATCACTCCCGCCATCACTCACCAGACCACCAGGGCACTGTCCTGAGAGGTGACCGCTGCCATGTCAACGGCCGGGCCCACCCCACCCACTCGCGAAACGCCCGAAACTTCTGGTCCGCCGCCAGTGGGCGAATATGGTCGTGCTGGTACCCCGCAACTCCCACCACCATCAAAGGGTGACCAGTTCGCGTTCGATGAACCAGCCGGGACCGGCCTACCCACTACATGCCCCACCCAACCGCCTTCTGGTGGGATCTCATTCCGATTCATCCATCGAATGGCGCCCAGTCTCGGTTTGCTGGTCGGCAGCATCCTCCACGAGTTCCGATGCGTGACTGAGCCCGACCGCTGGCCCACCGATGAGTTCCCAGGATCGGGCGATACCCACCATAAAACAGACGATCACCAGCACCGCGATGGTGCGCAACGTGCCGTCATCACCCGGGTGGGCGATCACATCGATACCCGACGTCAGCTGCACGAGAAACGTTACGGCCAGACCCACCAGAAAGAGCGCGTCACGTGAACCGACACCCTGGGCACGGACCAGATCGACCAGGGACACCGCCACAAAGAGAAACCCAAAGATCGCCATGACCAGTGCCGACCAGCCGATGTCGTTTCCCGGTATCAGCGCAAACAGTGACACCACTAACGCATTCGAGAACGCCGTTAGCGCCGCCGAGGCTCGCAACCGGTGGATCTGACCCTCACCAGTTCCAGCGAGCCGCTCCTGCGAGACCGAGATCGCCACGAACAACAACCCGATCAACGCGCCAGCAACACCCGCACTACCGGTGAAGAAATCACTCAAATTCTCAGGAGCCACCCTGCCATCCTCGCGCGATAACCAGCACGCCACCAGGCCAACGCGGTCAGAGCTGCCACGCAAGCGGGGTGGCAGCCGCAGAAAGCTTCCGACCGGTAGGTGGGGGTATCGCTCTTCCTCTTCGCACCCATGAGGGCTTCCTTCCCTGCCAGGCCCAAACCCGACGGACACGATGTTCATCAAGCGGGGGCAACTTCACGACCGGGTCCGGTGCCTGCACGATAACCCGGCCTTGCCGCACGC
>JALYUK010000382.1 GCA_030853805.1 Actinomycetota bacterium
GGGGGGCGCGCGACAACGGCCCGGTTGCAGCCGGCGAACGCCCGTCGTTCGATGGGAACCGGGTTCGATCAGCCGGCCTCAGATGACGCCCAGCGCCAACATGGCGTCGGCCACTGCGGTGAATCCAGCCGCGTTGGCGCCCAGGATGTAGTTGCCCGGGTCGTCGTACCGCTCCGCGGTCTGCGCGCACCGCTGGTGGATACCGCGCACGATGGTGGACAACCGCTGCTCGGTGTACTCGTGCGTCCAGGAGTCCCGGGAGGCGTTCTGCTGCATCTCTAGACCACTGGTCGCGACGCCGCCGGCATTGGCCGCCTTACCGGGAGCGAACAACACCCCGGCCTGCGTCAACACCTTCGTGGCGGCCGGCGTGGTGGGCATGTTCGCGCCCTCCGCGACGAGCATGCAACCGTTGGCGACCAGCGCCCGCGCAGCGTCGTCGTCCAACTCGTTCTGGGTGGCGCACGGCAGCGCGACATCGCAGGGCACATCCCAAATGGACCCGCCGCGGATGTGTCGGGCACCGGGCCGTGCGTCGCAGTAGGCGGTGAGTCGCTCGCGGCGTACCTCTTTGACGTCTTTGAGCAACTCCAGGTCGATCCCGGCTTCGTCCACGACGTAGCCGGCGGAGTCGGAGACCGCGATGACCCGTGCGCCGAGCTGCTGGGCCTTCTCGACGGCATAGATGGCGACGTTGCCGGAGCCGGAGACAACGACCTTCTTACCGTCGAAGGACTGCCCACGGGCTTTGAGCATCTCGTCGGTGAAGAAGACCAGGCCGTACCCGGTGGCTTCCTTACGCACCAGGGAACCGCCCCAGGCGACACCCTTGCCGGTCAGGACCCCGGATTCGTAGCGGTTGGTGATGCGCTTGTACTGGCCGAAGAGATAGCCGATCTCGCGCTCACCGACGCCGATATCACCCGCTGGGACGTCGGTGTACTCCCCGAGGTGACGGTGCAACTCGGTCATCAGGGACTGGCAGAACGCCATCACCTCACGGTCGCTGCGGCCCTTCGGGTCGAAGTCCGAGCCGCCCTTGCCGCCGCCGATCGGCAGACCGGTCAGCGCGTTCTTGAAGATCTGCTCGAAGCCGAGAAACTTCACGATGCCCAGATAAACGCTGGGGTGGAAGCGCATACCGCCCTTGAACGGGCCCAATGCCGAGTTGAACTCGACCCGGAACGCGCGGTTGATGTGCACGATGCCCTGGTCGTCCACCCACGGCACCCGGAAGATGATCTGCCGCTCCGGCTCGCAGACCGCTTCGAGAATCTGCGGCTCGCCGTACTGCGGGGATCGGGCCAGCACCGGCGCCAGGGAGTCGAAGACCTCCCGCACCGCCTGATGGAACTCGGTCTCTCCGGGGTTGCGACTCAGCACCCGCTGATAACACTGCTCGAGGTGGGCCCGCGAATCATCCATACGGATATTTTCGCAGGCTCCACCTCGAGTCATGGAAAGTGACCAGTCAGCGAACTGTCAGCCCTTCAGCAGGACTGAGGCCGAGCCGAAGACCAGGCTGCCGTCTGCGGGCAGCGCAGTTCCGAAGGTGGAGTTGATCGCACCGGCTGCTGCTGGGTCGAGGCGAGCGGTGATACCGGACAAGTTGGTGTCACCGTTGCTGCGCGTGGTCACCTTCAGGTTCGACAGGTCCAGGTCCAGCACCGCGATCCGACCCGGCTTGAAGTTGATCTCCGTGGCGTAGACCTTCTTGTCGGCCAGCGAGATGTCGAACTTGCCGATCTCCAACTTCTTGCCGCGCAGCGACACGAAGTTGATGCCGCCCTTGTGGAAGATGTCGCCGCTCGGACCGGCCAGGTCGGGGTTACCGCTGGTGATCGGGAACCGGTAGCTGACCGCGAAGCCGCCGAAGATCTGCAAGCCGAACCCGGTGTTTGCGGTCGGCAACGGAAGGATGCCGGCCTTCAACAGGGTCGGGGCGATGCCTCTGGCAGTCGTAACGGTCGTCGTGCCGGACAACGCGGGCGCACTGGCGGTCGCCTTCGAGGAAGACCCGGTGGCGGCGCTTGCCGGCCCGGCGAGGGCGAGTGATCCGGTTGCTGCGATGGCAACAGTGGCGAGGGTGCCGACGAGTGTTCGTGATCGCATGAGCGAGCCTTTCGTAGGGGGTTCCGCAGAACGGATGTCATCACTACTACGTACGCGGACGCCGTATCGGATGCAGGCGCCGCGACTTTTATTTGAGTCCTCTACTACCGCATGGAAGCCGCTGGATGCAAAGATCGGTCAGTCCGCGACACTGCACCCGTGTCGTCCGCCCACCGGGACAGGTGAACAGAAGTTGGATTCCTCCGAGGAAGATGCGCAGCTCGCAGCGATCTTCATCGCCGGAGAGCAAGGTGCGTTGCGGCTCATGTACGACCGTTACGGACCGCTTCTCTATCGGATCGCGTTGTCCACGCTCGGCTCGACTCCCGATGCCGAAGACGTGTTGCAGGAGACATTCGTCTCCGCTTGGCGGGGCCGGTCGACCTTCGATCCGGCTGCCGGATCGCTGCCCGGATGGCTGGTGGGGATCGTGCGTCGCAGGGCCATCGACCAACTGCGGTCGGGCGGGCGCCAGCGACGCGCGTGGCAAGCTGTCGTGCAGGAATTCACTCCCGAAGAAGTGCCCTCCAACATGGACAGCGTCGTTGAGCGCACGCTGGTCAGTGACGAGCTGTCGCGGTTGCCGCAGACCCAACGCAGACTGCTGGAAATGGCTTTCTACGATGGACTGACCCACACCCAGATCTCTGCAGCGACCGGCCTACCCGTCGGCACCGTGAAGAGCCATGTGCGCCGGGGACTGCTTCGATTGCGACAACGTTGGGAGGAGGACAGTGCCCTTGTCTGAGCAACCAGATCCCGGGTCAGCCCACGACCCCAGCTCAGACTCGGCACGCTGGGAGACGCTGAGCCTGCTCGCGCTCGGCGAACGAGTCGACACCGACCTGGAGTTCCACATTTCCGAATGTGGCGAATGCCAGGGCGAGCTGAGGTCACTGCGACGCACGGTCGAGCTCGGACGGAGCACCGGCGATGTCGATGGTCCGGCGCCCATGCCGTCCGAGCGTGTCTGGGCAGGAATCGTTTCCGAGCTCGGGATGACCGGCACACCCACCCTGGATCAGGTCGCCGATGAGCCGTTGCCGGTCGCGGACCACACTCGCGCTGCACGTCCATCCCAGCCTGCACGCCCATCCCATACTGCACGCCCGTCACGGCGACAGGCGTTTGCGCTGGCCGCTGGGGTGGCGCTGATCGCGGGGACCGGTGTCACCGGCGGCTACCTGATCGGACGCACCTCCGGTGGCCCGTCCACGACGGTGTCGGCGAGCGCCGATCTCACGCCCTTCCCCGGCGGCCCGGCGGGGGTCAGCGGTCGCGCCAAGGTGCACGACAACGGCACCGGGACGCGCGTCTCGATCGATACTGCCCAGTTGCCTGTTCGCAACGGCTACTACGAGGTCTGGTTGTACGACCCGCAGGACGACAAGATGGTTGCGATCGGGACACTGCCCCGCTCCGGCGCGGCCGACCTACCCGTGCCGCCCGGCCTGAATGTGAACAGCTACCACATCGTGGACGTGTCCGCGCAGGACTACAACGGAAACCCGGCCCATCAGCAGAGCGTGCTGCGCGGCGGGTTGCGCTGGTAGCGGTCGGGCTCAGCCTGCGGAGCGCGTCGATCCCGCTCGCGCGAGGGCTTGGCGGTAAGTCGTGCGGCTACCGGTCTGCAGCAGGGCACCGCGGTACATCCGCTCAGCAAACAGAATGATGGCGTACGCGGCGACAGCGGCAATCGCCAGTGACAGCAGCGCCTGCCACCAGGTGGCCTGACCTCCGACGACGCGGGCCGGCATAGCGACGGTCGACAGGAGTGGCACGTACGACGCGACCTGCGCCACGATGCCGGTCCCGAAGCTGCCGATCGCGAATACCGCTACGACCAGGATCGTCATGGGTGTCGAACTGGATTGAATGTCCTCCGACCGGGTCGCGAGCGCACCGACCACCGCCCACAGGCAGGCGAGAGTCAGGAAGCCGACCAGGAAGAACACGAGGAACCACAACCCACCCTCGGCGATGTCACCGAGCAGCGTGGTGTTCCCGGTGGCCACTAATCCGAGCGCTGCCAGCGCGCTGAGCAGCGCGACCTGCGCGACGGCGAGCACCGTATTGCCGACGACCTTGCGGATCAGTAGCTGGCGGGTCGGGATGGCGGCCGCAAGGATCTCGACCACCCGGTTCTGCTTTTCCTCGACCACGCTGTTGGCGATGGCGATTCCGAAGAGTAGCGACGCGAGGTAGAAGAGCACCCCGAAGGCGATGGCGCCGATCCGGGCCTGTCCCTTTCCGTTGCCCGCAGCGGGTCTGAGCACGTCGTACTGCACGTCGGCGCCACGGCTGAGGGCTTGCAGGCTGGTGCCCGCGGCGACCGCGTTCCTGCTGACGACGTCCTGCCGAGCCGCCGCCGCGACATAGGTCGTGACC